>CALJKZ010000450.1 GCA_937983085.1 uncultured Gemmatimonadales bacterium | reverse complement strand
TCGAACCCACGGGTTCGAGCCGAGCGGTCAGCCGGGATGACGCGGAGCGCCCGCCGGGTTCTTCCGCAAGACGAGCGAGGATTGGCGAAGCCAACCGCAGCTCCATCCCACTCCCTCCGTTTTCGGGAGTCAGACCGGGTCTTTGGACGGATTCGGTCGTCGGTCGTCGGGTTCGAACCCACGGGTTCGAGCCGAGCGGTCAGCCGGGATGACGCGGAGCGCCCGCCGGGTTCTTCCGCAAGACGAGCGAGGATTGGCGAAGCCAACCGCAGCTCCATCCCACTCCCAAAGGCTGATTGGTCGTGTGGCCAAGCATGGCCGTTTCTTGGACGGGTGGCCGAGTGGCTTAAGGCGCACGATTGGAAATCGTGTGGACATTGTCCGCGTGGGTTCGAATCCCACCCCGTCCGCTTGTGGGCATCAGACCGGGACTTTAGACAGGTTCGGTCTCGAAAGTCCTTGTGTTCGAACCCACCCGGCCCGCGCAGCGGGACGGCACGGGGGTTCGAGCCGAGCGGGATCTGGGACAGATCGCGAAGCACCAGGAGGTACTTCCGCGAGACGAGCGAGGATTGGCGAAGCCAACCGCAGCTCCATCCCACCCCGTCCGTTGGCTTTTACCCGAGTAGTCCGGGGTGTGGCTCAGTCCGGTAGAGCGCTGCGTTCGGGTCGCAGAGGTCCCCGGTTCGAATCCGGGCACCCCGATTTAGTGAGCCGCGTAGCGGCGAATCAAGGTGTAACGCCGGATGAGAACCGCAGGTTCGAGCCGAGCGGGAATCCAGCCAAGAAGCACGGCTTATGGGACTTCCGCGAGACGAGCGAGGATCGCGAAGCGACCGCAGCTCCATCCGGGCACCCCGATTTAGTGAGCCGCGTAGCGGCGAATCAAGGTGTAACGCCGGATGAGAACCGCAGGTTCGAGCCGAGCGGGAATCCAGCCAAGAAGCACGGCTTATGGGACTTCCGCGAGACGAGCGAGGATCGCGAAGCGACCGCAGCTCCATCCGGGCACTCTTTCAAGTCGGGCCTGGTCCACCCTAAGTGATGGTCCGACAACACGTTAAGCGGGTTCGCTCAAAGTCGACGAGCGACCCACACTTCGTCCAGGACGCCTGATTCGGATCGAGCGGCGAAAAGAGCCCGGACACGGGTGCCCTGCGCCGAACGAAAGCCGCAGGCTCAGACGACGCAAACCACAGTCCGACTTGCATTTACGCGACTACCGACAGATGGGATCGCCCCGACCGCCAGGAGACGACCCGCCGTAACCTACAGTCCGACTGCACCTTACCCATTTCCACACGATCCACACGACTCCACCGATTCGGGCGTAAACGGCCCGAACCCTGGCACCCATCGGCCGGGGATCGTGATGAGGAGCGGTGGCAGAACGGCTATTGCACTCGCCTCGAAAGCGAGCGTCCGAGAGGACTTGGGGGTTCGAATCCCTCCCGCTCCGTAGGAAAGACCCCCACAGGAAGCTCCTGGGGGGTCTTTTCTTGTTCCACCGCCGATTGGACGGTGGGTGATTCGGTCAGGTAGATTGGGGGCGAGACTTGGAAGATTGTTCGCTCTCCCTCGATCCCTACCCGCTGAACGAAGACGATGCTCTACTCGGTCCTGGCGGACGGAGTCCTGCTCTTCCACCTCGGCTTCATCCTCTTCGTTGGAGGCGGCGGCCTCGTCGTGCTGCGATGGCCCAAGGTGGTGTGGCTCCACATTCCGGTGGCCGCCTGGGGAGTGTGGATCGAGCTCTCAGGCAACATCTGTCCCCTGACGCCTCTGGAGAACGCTCTCCGCCGCATGGCTGGCGAGCAGGGGTTCTCGGGCGGATTCATCGAGCACTACCTGCTCCCGATCATCTACCCTCCGGGGTTGACCCGGGGCGTCCAGTTGACGCTGGCTGCTCTGGTGGTGGCGCTGAACGTGGCTGTGTACGGGTATGTGCTGGCACGACGACGGTCGAGTCGCGCGTAATCCGCGGCGAGGCTCCGGCGCCCACATCTCCGACCCGCTCATCTTCTTCGATCGAACGCAGCCGGGTACCTTCGGTGGGTCCGTTTCCGTTCGAGTCCCCGCGCCGTGCCCGCTCTTCTCCTCTCTCTCGCCATCGCGACCCAGACCGCCCCTCCTGTCCAGGAGTACAGCGGCCGTGCCGGTAGCCTCGACGTGCAGCCGACTCGTATCGAGTCTCCGTCCATCTCCCTGGATGCGCGACTGGACGAGCCGGAATGGGAGGCCGCCGCCCGCCTCGTGGACTTCACCCAGTACACACCGGTGGAGGGGGCGCCCGCGTCGCAGGATACCGAAGTACGGGTCTTCTATTCCCCCGAGGCCATCTACTTCGGTATCCGAATGTTCGACACGGAGCCCGAGAACATCCGGGTCCATCTGCTGGAGCGTGATCGATCCCAGAGCGACGACTGGATCCGGATCATGCTCGACACGTTCAACGACGAACGGCAGGCCTACACGTTTTTCATTAGCCCCCTCGGGATCCAGTCCGACGGCATGTGGCTGGAAAGCATCGTGCCTCGTGGAGGGCCGACGGGACCCAAGGTGGACTTCAACCAGGACTTCATCTTCGAGTCCAATGGGCGGGTCACCGAAGACGGCTGGATCGTAGAGGTCAGGATCCCCTATGTCTCCCTCCGCTTCCCCGAGGCGGAAGTGCAGGACTGGGGACTCCAGATCGCCCGCGGGGTCATGCGCAACAGCTACAAGTCGTCGTGGGCGCCGTTGACGGTGAACGAGTCGAGCGTCTTGGCGCAGAGCGGGCGACTCCGCGGCTTGAGGGGACTCCAACCCCAGCGACTCATCGAGGTGAACCCGGTAGCGACGGGCAAACTCGAAGGCTTCCGGCACTCGGGGGTCTTCGATCGGGGGGACGTCGAGCCCGAATTCGGGGTCAACGGGCGGGTGGGGATCACCCAGAACCTGGTCCTCGATGCCACCGTGAATCCCGACTTCTCGCAGGTAGAGGCCGACGTGGACCAGGTCCAGGTCAACGAGCGCTTCGCCCTCTTCTTTCCGGAGAAACGTCCCTTCTTCCTGGAGGGCATGGAAGTCTTCCGCACGGCTCAGCCTCTCGTCCACACGCGACGGATCATCGATCCCATTGCCGGTGCCAAGCTCACTGGGAAGGTGGGGGCATTCAGCGTCGGCTACCTGGGCGCCGTGGACGAGAGCCCGTCGAGCGTCTTCGGCGGCACCGGCGACGCCGTCGTGAATCTGGTGCGAGCGCGGGCAGACGTCGGATCGGGGTCCACGCTCGGCGTCATCTACACGGACCGCACCGTGACCTCGGGAGGCGGCTTCAACCGAGTCCTCTCCTCCGACGCACGTCTTCTCTTCGGCGGCCGCTACACCGTGAACGCCCAGGTCACGGGCACATGGACCTCCGATGGCGCGACGACGTCCTCGGCCGAGCTGGCGCCGGGCTTCACCGTCGACGTCGCCCGGAACGGACGGAACTTCAGCTACTCGGCGCGGCTCTACGACACGAGCCCCGAGTTCCAGACCCGCACGGGGTTCGTTCCGAGGACCGGCGACACCGAATGGGGCGGACGGGTCGGCTTCGACCTCTTCGGTGAGTCAGGCGCCCTCGTGGAGACGTGGGGTGTGGACGTCGTCACCAACAACTTCACTCGTCACGACGAGTTCTGGGACGGCGGCTCACCCTACGAGTACGAGATCGAGCTCCACCCCAACGTCGCACTGCGCGGGAACCATCGGGCCAACGGGATCCTGAAGTGGGGAGGGTTCAACTTCCGGCCCCAGGATTTCGCCGCCTACCAGATTCAGCCCGAGGGTGGCAGTCCCGAGCCGTATCCCACCCCGCCGAACCTGACCAACATCATGGGCATCATGGTCCGGCCCAACATCCGGTTCAACAATTCGGCGAGCGCCTCGGGGACCATCATGTTCCGGGAGATTCCCCTTTTCGCCGAGGGGTCTCTCGGCTGGGAGAATCGCCTGGGCCCATCCGTGCAGCTCCAGCCGTCGGAGCAGCTTCGGGTGGAAGCGAGCTACACCTGGGTCCGCCTGGAACGAGCCTCCGACGGCTCGCACTTCAGCACGGCTCACATCCCGAGGCTTCGCCTGCAGTACCAGTTCAGCAAGGCGCTACTGGTCCGTGGCATCGGCCAGTACGATCTCGAGGTGCGACGAGCCCTCCGCCACCCGGTGACGGGAGATCCGGTGCTCATCAACGGTGTGCGCCAGGACCAGCGGGAGCGAGGCAACTTCACCGGGCAGCTCCTGGTTTCCTTTGAGCCCTCGCCCGGCACGATCTTCTTCCTCGGGTACAGCCGGGTCATGGACGGCCCCTATGGGCTCCAGCTGCGTAGCAAGGAGCTTCTTCAGGACGGCTTCTTCATGAAGCTCTCCTACCTCTTCCGGATGTAGCCAGGCCAGGCTCGCGTTTTGTCCCGACACACCCAACGCTCCATCCTCCTCTTCTGGGCGCCTCTAGCGGCGACCTGGGTGATGATGGCGTCGGAAGGGCCGTTCCTGGCTGCCATCATCGCGCGCCTGCCGGACCCGACCTTCAACCTGGCGGCGCACGGCGTGACCTTTGCGCTGGCCATCCTCATCGAGGCGCCGGTCATCATGCTGATGAGCGCGGCGACGTCGGTGGTGAAGGACCGGATGAGCTTCTTGAAGCTCCGCACCTTCTCTCGGGCACTCTGCCTGGGCACGACGGGCGTCCTTCTCATCGTGCTGATTCCGGGGGTCTACGACGTCCTCATCGACGACCTCATGGGTGTGCCCGACCAGGTCGCCGATCTCACGTACGGCGCCCTCTGGTTCATGCTGCCCTGGCCGGCGGCCATCGGCTACCGGCGGTTCCTCCAGGGCGTCCTCATCCGATCGGGCAAGACGGGACTCGTCGCCTACGGAACCATCATCCGACTGGTGGCGATGGTGGTGGCGGCCCTCTTCGGGTTCTTCGTGCTCCGCATCCCCGGGGCCTGGGTGGGTGCCCTTTCCCTGGCGACGGGTGTGACGGTGGAGGCCATCGCGGCGCGCATCATGGCGGCCGAGACCGTGCGCTCCATCCTCGCGGGGGAGATCGACGGGCCGGAGCCCCGGGACATCAGCTACATGGAGATCGCCAAGTTCTACTACCCGCTGGCGCTGACGTCCCTCATCGGCCTCACCGTGCAGCCCCTCCTGACCTTCTTCATGGGGCGCAGCGTCGCTCCGGTGGAGTCCCTGGCCGTCTTCCCCGTGGTCCACTCCCTGTCCTTCTTCTTCCGCTCCTTCGGGCTCGCGTACCAGGACACGGCCATCGCGCTCATGGGTGAACGCTTCCAGCACTTCCCCGAGCTGCGGTCGTTCGGTCTGTCCCTCGGGGCGGTCACCACCGCCGGCTTGGCACTCGTCGCCTTCACTCCCCTCTCCGACGTCTACCTCATCGGGATCTCCGGCCTCAGCCGGGAACTTGCCGACGTCGCGCTCACCCCGGTACGCGTCATCGTCCTGCTCCCGGCCATGTCGGTGCTCCTCTCCATGCAGCGGGCCATCATGGTGGAGAGACGAACCACCGAGCACATCACGGTGGCCAGTGCCGTGGAAGTGGTGACGGTCGCCGCGACGTTCACGATCTTCGGATTCGGCCTCGACCTCGTCGGAGCCACGGCGGCCTTCACGGCATTCTTCGCCGGACGGGCGGCCAGCAACCTCTACCTGGCGTTCGCCTGCCGGGGTATCGTCGCGGCCGCACAGGAGGGACGGACCACGTCCTGATCCGTCCCCCCCTCGAGGCGGCTACTCGGTGCGAAGAGCCGTCATGGGATCGGCTCTCACCGCACGCATCGCCGGTACGAAGGCGGCGAGCCCCGCCACCACCATGACGGCGAGAACCAGCCCGAGCAGCACGACGGGATCCGCGGCCTCCACTCCGTGGAGCATGCCCTGGATGAAACGGGTTAGCGGATAGGCCAGGATCAGGCCGAGCGCCAAGCCGAGTGCGGCGAGCCTCGTGCCTTCGACCAGGACCATCTTCAGGATCGACGCCGCTCCACCACCGAGGGCGCGGCGTATCCCCATCTCGGCCACCCGCTCCTCGACGGAGAAGCTGATGAGCCCGTAGATCCCGATCCCCGCCAAGGCCAGGGCGATGACGGCGAGCGAGGCCATGAGGAGCAGGTTGAAGGTCCGCTCTGTGAGCCAATCGTCCAGCAGGCTGTCCAGCGTCGCCGTGCCCCAGATGGACTGGGCCGGGTTGGCGTTCCAGATGGCCTCCATGGAGGGTGCCACCAGTGTCCCGGCGTCCACCTCCGACGCCACGACGAACGTCAGCGAGCCCGTACCGAACTGGTTGAGGGGGAAGTAGACCTCGGGTCGGGGCTCGGATTCGTAGCCCTGCGGCCGGATGTCCGCCACCACACCCACCACCTCGCGAGGGAGCGGTCGGAATCCGATGACCAGGGTCTCCCCGATGGGCGACTGGTCTCCGAAGTGGCGACGCGCCAGCGCCTCGTTGACGACGACCACCTGCACCCCGTCGGCGTCGTCGGCGTCGTCGAAGGCACGCCCTTCGACGATGGGCATCTCCATGACCTCGAAGAAGCCCGGCGACACCTGGGAGATGGCCGCGATGGGCTCCTGTCCCGGAGGGGGAGCCGCGCGATCCCCGATGGTGAATCGCAGGTCGATGTCGATGGACGCGAGCTGGCCATCGGTGGCCGAGGGCACGCTCGAGGTGAGCGCGACGCCCGACACGCCCGGGAGGGCCTCGAGATTCTCGATGGCCTCCCGCACGAATGCGGCCCGGGCCTCGGGGGTTTCGTAGCCGTCGTAGGCGAAGACCTGCACGGCGAGTCGCCCGTCCGGATCGAAGCCGAGTTCCTCGTCCAACAACGTGGTGAAGCTCCGGGTGAGGAGTCCGGCTCCCACCAGCAGCACCACCGCCGCCGCCACCTCGACGACGACGAGACGGTTCCTCACACGGAGACTGCCCGGCCCCCGCGTCGAGCCCCGCGATCCGTCACCCAGCGCCGAGGCCAGCTCGGGTCGCGACAGCTTGATGGACGGGGTGATACCCGAGAGGACGGCACTGATGGCCGAAACCGCCACGGCGAAAAGGAGGACCGAGCCGTCGATGGCCACCTCGTCGATGCGCGGGAGGTGATCGGGACCGAGTCGCCCGATGACCCCCACCCCGAGGTACGTGATCCCGATCCCCAGGAGGCACCCGAAGGCCGCCAGGATGAGGCTCTCTACGGTGATCTGTCTCACCAGGCGCGTGGTACTCGCCCCGAGCGCTCCGCGCAGGGCGTACTCCCGTTGGCGCCGGGCGCCACGGGCCAGCATGAGGCCGGCGACGTTGCCGCAGGCGATGAGCAGCACCAGCCCCACGGCGGCCAAGAGGACCATGAGAGGCGTGCGCACGTCACCGAAGAGGTGCTCACGAAGCGGCACCGCCCGGAAGGAGGTGTTTCCCATGTCCTCGGGATACGCCTCCGCCAGCGAGGCTCCGATCCGAGTGAGCTCGGTCTGGGCCTGCTGGACGGTGGCACCGGGGCGTAGTCGGGCGACACCTAGCATGTAGTCCGCGGATCGCTGGTTCGCGTCGTACGGCTGCGGCGCGCGCGGCACCCAGAGTTCGGCCTCGTCGGGCAGCTTGAAGTCCGGCCCAAGGATGCCCGCCACGGTGACGCCACCCTGTTGGAACGCCAGCGTCTTGCCCACCAGCTCCGGGTCACCGCCAAAGCGGTTCTGCCAGCTCCTGTGCCCCACCAACACCACCGGGTTCTCGGTGCCGGCATACTCGGCTTCGGTGAAGCTGCGACCCTGGATGGGCTCCACCCCAACCGCCTCGAAGAACCCATCCGACACCGCCCACGCCCGCAGCGCTTGAGCTCGGCCGTCGACTTCGAGGTCGAGGCTCCACGGCTCCGCGACGGCGACGTGCGACAAGAGTTCGGACGTCTCGTGGATGTCTCTGGCGTTGGACGGCGACAGGCCGAAGCCACGCTCGCCCGACACCGTATTCTCGTGGAAGACGACCACCACCTCCTCGGGATCGTCGTAGGGAAGCTCCCGGAACAGCACGGCGTGGACCGCGCTGAAGATGGCCGTCGAGGCGCCGATGCCCAGGCCGAGGGTGAGGACCGTGATGGCAGCGAAGCCCGGTCGCTTCCATAGGCCCCGCAGCGTCTGTCGTAGATCGTGGATCAGCCCGTCCATTCCCCCACCTCCGTCCGTTCGTCGTTCACCCTGGATTCTCCGAGCACGGCGCCGTTCCTCGGCACGCATGGTGATCCCGGCGCGCATGACAGCCCACAGCTGTCGGCACCAGAACCGCATCGGCCGGGGCCGCACTCGTTCCTGCTCCTGCACCCACTGCTCCCGAACGACCTCCTCCATTTCCCGTCCGTACTCCACCCGGACATCCCGGGGAAGCATCGACAGGAATCGACGGAAGAGCCCGATCATCTCTCGATCCCGTCCTTCGTCACGAGCTGGGCAGGACGCGCGCGTCGCGTGCCAGCTGCACCATGAGTTCGAGGCGCTCCGACTCTGCGCGAAGCACTCGCTCCCCACGTGGAGTCAGGCGGTAGTAGCGCCGACGGGCGTCGGCGTCCGCCGGTCCAGGGGTCTCGTCGATGAGCTCGTCGTCGCGCAGGCGCTTGATGGCCGCGTAGAGCGTGCCCGCCTCGAGCTCGAGCCGCCCCCCCGTCCGGTCCGCAACGTCCTTGATGATTCCGTACCCGTGGCGCGCCTCGTCGGAGAGCGACAGCAGGACGTAGTAGACGATGTGGGTCAATGGGAGGAGGTCGTCGACCACCGCGCTGGTTTCATCAGTCACGTGTATCACCATCCATGGAGTCACACTATATAGTGACACCCTATAGTACGTCTTCGATCGGCGCAAGAGGACCCCATCGGGATCTCCTGTACTCGATTAGACCCGACGAAGCCCCTCGAAGTCGGGACGGACGGAGAATCCCACGCATTCGGGATCTCCACTGCCGGCATCGAACACCTCGTGCATCGCAGCCGCGACGGCGTCGGCATCGTCGGGAGCGCACAGGCCGATGAGGCCCGAGCCGGCCCCGGAGATGGTCACGGCCCAGGCGCCGGCATCGAGCCCGGCGGAGATGGCGGCCATCACACCCGG
>CALJKZ010000449.1 GCA_937983085.1 uncultured Gemmatimonadales bacterium | reverse complement strand
ACACCGGCGAGCGGAAGATCGAGTCCACGCTCATCCGCCTCATCGACTACGACGCCGAGACGATGGTGGAGCGCACACTCGACGACATCGCCGAGTGCTTTCCCATGGCGGACGACCCGCCCGTCACCTGGGTCAACATCGACGGCCTCCACGACGTCGAGCTGTTCGAGCGGACCGGGGAGCACTTCGACTTCAACCGCTTGGCCCTGGAGGACGTCCTCTCGCCCAATCAGCGGCCGAAAGTGGAGGACTACGAGACCCACTTCCTCGCCGTCCTCAAGATGCTGTACTTCGACAGTGAGGCCGAGTCGGTAGTGTCCGAGCAGTTCAGCTTCCTCGTGGGCGCGACGTATCTCTTTTCCTTCCAGGAGCGCCGAGGTGACGTGTTCGAGCCCATCCGGGAGCGCCTGCGGGAGGGGCGGCCGCGAATTCGGTCCCGGGGCACCGACTACCTGGCGTACGCGCTCATCGACGCCATCGTCGACAGCTACTTCCGGATCCTCGAAGAGATCGGGAACCGCATCGAGGACCTGGAGGAGGCTGTGCTGGTGGACCCGTCGATGGAAAACATGCATCGCATCCACCACCTGAGGGGTGAGATGCTGGTGGTACGACGGGCCATCTGGCCGCTGCGTGAGACCCTCGGTCTGATGTACCGGGGTGAGATCAACCTCATCAAGGACGAGACCCAACTCTTCTTTCGCGATGTCTACGATCATGCGGTGCAGGTCATCGATACCGCCGAGACGCTACGCGAGGTGTTGTCGGGGGCCCTCGACATGTACATGTCCGGGGTCAGCAACCGGATGAACGAAGTGATGAAGGTGCTGACCATCATCGCCACCATCTTCATTCCCCTGTCCTTCTTCGCCGGTCTGTACGGCATGAACTTCGAGTACATGCCCGAGCTGGGCATCCGCTGGGCCTACCCGACCCTCCTCACCTTCATGTTCGTGACAGCCGGCGGCATGCTCTGGTTCTTCCGCCGAAAGGGGTGGTTGTGACGGTCGCCGTGTCCATCACGGACGATGTGTCCACGACGGTCGCGGAAGGGTCGAGATGAGCGCCGGCGTCTGGGGCCCCTTCGACCTCCAGGTCGGCGAGGGAGCCGAGTGCTCCCTCGGGGAGCTGAACCTCCGCTTCCGTCGTCGCCAGGACGAAGTGTGGATGCACGCCAGCCACGAGGTCTCGGCTCCCATCGAGACGGCCTCGATCTCGAGAGGTCTCGGGGACGACGCCCTGGGTGACATCTCTTCGGACGCGTGGATCCGGTGGGCTCTGCCCGCCGAGGAGGGCCTGGAGATTCAACCTGTCCTGCCCGACCGCGCAGTCGTCGTATCCCCGGAGCAGCCCTTCATCCTCCCGCCGGAAGGCCGTGCCCGGGTGTTCGTCCGCATCCCGGTTTTCATCAGGGTTCGGACGACGGGTGAAACCTCGGAGGCGGCGACCATCGAAGAGTTTCCCAGCGTGATCCTCTCCGACACCTGGTGGGGCTCCTTCACCGAAGGAGAGCTCGGCTACTGGCTCGGAACCCGCGCCCGGCGCGAGATCACCCCCGACCTCCATTCCCCCCACCTGGCGGTGTGTCCCTTCGTGCTGGTCAACCGGTCCAATCAGACCCTTCCCGTGGATCGATTCGCCGTGCGCGTCGCCTACCTCACCCTGTTCAGCCGGGGTGTGGCGGTGTGGACGGACGAGGTGCAGGTCCGCTACAGCGGCGGATCGGAGGGGAGTGAGATCCGCTACACGGGCAAGGTCCCGGACGATGCCGGGGAGGTCACCCGCCTGGCCGAGTCCAGGGAGCCGGCTCCCCGCGGTCTGCACGCGCGCACCTTCGGGCGTCTGAAGGCCCGGATGGCAGCCCTGTGAGCGTGTTGGCCGAAGTGGCGCCGATGGTGGAGGGAGTCCTCACCGCCCTGGTGGATGGAGCCGCGCTTCTGGATGCCGCGGCCGTCGCGCAGGAAGCCCCGGCGACGAACCTCCCCGAACAGATCTGGGAACGCATTGATTGGGCCACCGGTCTGCGCGCCGGTGCCATGGTGGTTCTCGGGATCCCGCTGGTCTTCTTCCTGGCGCGGCTCAGCCGTACGTGGGCGACGAACCGCATCAGCGCCCAGGTGGGGCTGGTCGCGGGCAAGCTCATCTTCTACGCCGGCGCGGCGACCCTGGTGGTCACCACCATGGTCGAGCTGGGGTTCAGCCTTACGCCGCTCCTCGGCGCCGCCGGCGTCGTGGGCATCGCCCTGGGGTTCGCGTCGCAAACCAGCGTATCGAACATCATCGCCGGGCTCTTCATCATCGCCGAGCAGCCCTTCATCGTCGACGACGTGATTCAGGTGGGTGACGTCACCGGCCGTGTGCTCACCGTGGACACCATGTCCGTGAAGCTGCGGACGTTCGACAATCGGTTCGTGCGCATCCCCAACGAGACGCTGGTGAAGAGCACGGTCATCAACATCACTCGCTTCCCCATCCGGCGTCTCGACGTGCGCCTGGGGGTGGCCTACAAGGAGGATCCGGAGCGGGTTCGCCAGGTGCTCCTGGACGTCGCCGACCAGAACCCAATCGCGTTGATGGAGCCCGAGCCGCTGGTCATCTTCGAGGCCTTCGCCGACTCGTCCCTCAACCTGCTCTTCGCGGTGTGGACGACCCGTGAGAACTGGCTGGAGCTCAAGAACTCCATCCAGGAGGAGGTCAAGCGCCGATTCGACGAGGAGGGGATCGAGATCCCCTTCCCGCACCGATCGCTCTACGTCGGGAGCGAGAGCGAGGCGTTCCCCATTCGCATCGTCCCCGACGGCGGGCCCCCGTTCGACGAAGGGACCGCGCCGCAGGCGTAGCTCGACGTCAGTGGAAGATGTTGCGGCCGCGGAGGTGTGAAATGACGGCTCCCACCAGAAGCGGACGCACACGGTACCGCAGATCCTCTTCGATCTCGGATCGGGCGGGCGTCCCGTCGTCGTCGGCCACCACGGACTCGATGAGCTGACGGTTCTGGAGCGATTCGAAGATCTGATAGCTCTCGTGACGCGGCAGTCGGAAGATCCGGTCGTGGTCCGCCAGCGTGAGCGAACGGTGCTCCAGGAAGGCCTTGAGCGTGAAGTTCTGCGTGAGCGTGAGGGAGTCCAACACGGAGAAGTCCGGCCGTTCCGGTGAACGCATGAGCACGCCTTCCCCCTGACCGAAGTCCGCGGCCAGGAGCCATTGGAAGAGGGCGAGGCGAAGATTCTTCGACGACGTCCGCTCCAACCGATCGAAGAAGTCGTCGGCCAGAAGGTCGTCGTAGGCTTCCCGATCCCGCATGCGCTTGAGGCGCTGGCGGAGCATTCGTCGCTTGCTGTCGGGCTCCTCGTAACGGAGGGGGAGTCCACTCCTGCGGTGGCGAAGGATGATGGCCTCCCGGATGCCCTCCTCTCCCAGGGGGTTCAGCTCCAGGGAGTCCACCTGCGACACCGCCGTGGGCTCGGCGGTGGCGATGAGCTGCCATGCCGACGACGTGATGCCGCCGATCCAGAAGATCCGTGGCTCCGTCTCGGCCATGAGGGTCAGGAGCCTCTCGATGAGGTCGGTACCCTTCGGCACCCTCATGTAGATGTGCTCGAGGTTGTCCATGATGACGGCGTCGGGTACGCCCCCCGTGGGCGCATCGAAGGTTGCGTGCGCCACGGCATCGAGAGAGTCGGCGGGTTCCAAACCGAGGACGGACGACAACACTCGGGCCAGCCCCGCCTCGTCCTCGACGCGCTCGCCGAGGGACACGCGACCGTAGGCGCC
>CALJKZ010000448.1 GCA_937983085.1 uncultured Gemmatimonadales bacterium | reverse complement strand
TGACCATCTCGACACTGAGGTCACCGCCGGGCGGGCCCTTTGGCCTCTACCGAACCAACTCACCCCTGCCCCGGAATCCCAGCTCGTTCATCACCGCGATGTAGCGGTCGTCCCCTCGGAGTTGGCGGACCTCCTCCCCGCAGTCCACCCAGTCGAGGGCCTGCGGGAAGTCCCGCGCCGCGTCCTCGAGATACGACAGCAGCGCGTCCCGACCGTCCAGGATCGCGATGGCCGGAGCGGTCTCGCTCACGTGGGTCATGTCGGGGTCCAATTGGAGGGCCTGCTCCAGATACTCTCGTGCCGTCCTCGTGCTGTCGAGCACCGCGAAGACATAGGCGATCTGTCCAGGTCCCTCATCTACGTCGTCGAGCAACGGCGCCAACGCCAGTGCATCCTCCCTGCGACCGGCCTTGGCGTAGCTGAGCGCGAGAAGCCAGTAGGCATCCGAGCCACGAATCTCGCGAACCAACTCCATCTGCTCTACGGCTTCGGCGTACCGCCCTGAGCCGTAGAGCACGAACCCGAACTGGAGCTGGATCGATCGAGACAAAGGGTTCTCTTCCGCCGCGTCGGCGTAGGCGTTCACCGCGTCGTCCCAGCGCCCGAGGCTCGCGTAGAGGTAGCCCCGCCCCCATCCGCTCTCCACGCCGAGCGCAACCGCTCGCTCGTACGCTTCGAGGGCTCCAGCGAAGTCCCGCTCCCAACGGAACCGCACGAAGGCGAGCGAACCCCAGGCTGGACCGTACATGCTGTCGATTTCAAGGGCCGAGTCGAGGAGTTCCTTCGACCGGGCGTAGTTCCGCGAAGCCACTCGAGGCCTGGAAGTGGTGAACGCGGCCCGCGCCGAACCGTGGAGGCGCCCAGTTCGGCTCCAGCGCGATGGCCTGCTCGAAGGCGTCGATGGCCCTCTGCGCGTGGACTGGGCCAGGCTCGGGCCTCGCACCCACACCCTCGACGTATCCGAGGTGCAACAGGCCCTCGAGATAGTGCTCGTACGCGACGTAGTTCTCCGGTGCCTCCACATTCAGCCTCTGGCGAGCAGCCGGGCTCACCTCAGCCCCGACACCAGCAGCCACCTCCAAGGCGATCTCCTGCTGGATCTCAAGCAGTCCCGCCACGGTGCGGTTGCGTCGTAGGGTCCAATTCCGGACGTGTGTGTCGGTATCGGCCTCGATGAGGGCCACCTGGACCTGGACGTCGTCCCCGTCCCGTTGGAACAGACCCTCGACGATGTAGTCGACGTCCAGTGTCCGGGCGATCGCGCGGCTGGTGAGCGAGCTGTCGGCCAAGGCGAGAACCGACGTCCGCGAACGGGCTTCCAGGGTGCGGATCTTCCCGAGCTGGCTCAGCACCCCGTCGTGCAGTCCGGCAACGAGGCTGGCATCCCGGTCCTCGTCTCCCCGGTTCTCGAAGGGGAGAACGGCAATGCTCGGAGCCACAGGTACGGTCACCGTTGCGCCGACTTGCCCTGCCGGCTCACCGACCTCGGTCACCGTTGGCACCTCTACGAACAGTCGTCCGAGCAGGCCGGAAACGAGGAGGAGCCCGGCGATGATGAGGAGCTCGGGCCCACTCACCCTCTGACGCCCCTTCTCGCCGTGGTACCAGGCCAGCGTCGCGGCAACCGGAAAACCGAGGGCAAGGATCCCCTGGGCCGTTCGCAGCAACCCATCGGTGACACCCCACGGCTCGCCGACCGCCTGGAGGCCGGTGTACAGTGCGAAGGCGCCGGCCAGGTAGGCGAGCGCCCACTGGACGAGCTTCCGCTTCTTCAGCCGGTCGACGAAGTCGTTCATGGGGTCAACTTGGGCTTAGCTACGGATCCGGAGCAAACGGATCAGGAGCAAGCGGTCGCAACCCCGCCCCCCTACCTCGGCGCCCCCACGCTCCCGTACGACGCCGCCCCGTCCGGCAGACTCTGCTGGATGAACTCGCGGATGTGCTCATTCGAGCTCTCGAGATCCTCGGCCCGGAGGTACATCATGTGCCCGCTCCGGTAGCCCTCGAAGCGCATCCGATCCTGCAGACGTCCGCTGGGGTCCATGTTCCACATGACGTACTTCGCGGTGAAGTAGTCCGTGGCTCCGTCGTAGTACCCGGACTGGACCATGACGTGGAGAAACGGGTTTTGGGCCATGGCCTGTCTGAGCTGCTCCCCACCGTTGTAGTTCGGGTCGCCACCCGACCAGGGATTCACGGGACCGAAGAGGTAGTACTGGAGGTCGGTTTCGAATCCGAGGTCCTCCCTCAGATACTGGTTGATGGCCGGGGCGAAGGCGTGGTTCCAGGACGTCAGCTCGGCCGGATAGTCGTAGCTGTCGCCCGCGTTCTGTCGGTCGATGCCGAGATACCGCGAATCGAGCCGGCCAATGGTGTATCCCTCGTCCCGCAGGAGGTCTTTCCAGAAGTAGCTGACGGGTACCGCGAGGTTGTGATCCAGGACGGTCTCTACCGAGAGCCCGGAGTAGCGGGCCATCTGCCTCGCGACGGACGAGCGGTCCGCATCGGACAGCGAACCGGCCCGGGAAAGCGCCGGGAGGTACTCGTCGAGGGCCCACGCTTCGACCTCCGGCAGCAGTTCCTCGAGGTCGCGGGCCTGGAGGTCCGCGGCGAGCTGGCCGTGGTAGTGCGCCGCCGCGGTGTAGTACGGAAGCTTGAGCGTGGTGGCCCTGGGCAACGGCCCTTCGGGATTGAGCCCCAGCCCAGTCGGCGACACGAGGATGACCCCGTTGAGGTACATCCAATGACGGTTCTGGAGCTGTCCAGCCAGGCCGGCCACCCGCATGGTGCCGTAGCTCTCGCCGATGAGGTACTTGGGCGACGTCCAGCGTCCCTGCCGTGAGACGAAGACGTCGATCCACTCGGCGAGGTAGGTGATGTCAGGCTCGACACCGAAGAAGCGTTCGCGATCGGCGTCGGGATCGAGGATTCGGGAGAAGCCGACGTTGACGGGGTTCACGAAGACGATGTCCGCCACGTCGAGGATGGAGTGGGGGTTGTCCCTCACGCCGTAGGGCTGAACGGGATACCCCTCGTCGTCGATCTGAAGCATCTTCGGCCCGGTGTACCCGAGGTGCATCCAGAGGGACCCCGAGCCCGGTCCGCCGTTGAACGAGATGAAGAGGGGCCGCCTCGACACATCGTCCACGTCCGTCCGCTGATAGAAGGTGTAGTACAGCGCGGCATGGACGCTTCGGTCCGGCCCGTAGAGGGGCGGCGGGCCTGTGGTCACTCGGTACGGAACCCGGTTGCCCTTGATGGTCACCTCGTCCGTCATCGTGATGACGGAATCGGCGGGAAGGGCGCGGTCAGCCGGGATCTGATCGGGCGCCGTGGGGAGTTGAGCAGCACTGGGGGTAGCGAGGGCCACGAACACGGCCAACGAGAGAGAGGCGGCGGGGCGAAGGGGCGAACGTGTCATGTTCCCGGGCGGACTCCCGTCCCCACGATCTCGTCGTTGGGATTGCGGATGGTGAAGGCCGTGGCGCGCCCGTCCTCGTCGAACTCGAACTCGACGATGGGCGCGAAGCGCGGACTCACCGCCGACACCTCGCCTCCGAAGGTACCGGCCACCGCGAAGAAGCCCTCCCCTCGAGGAAGAAGCGCCTGCCCGTACACGACGATGGGCTCTTCGCCCTCGGACGAGTAGAAGGCGGCCTCGGCGGCCACGATCAGAGCATCAACGAAGTGCAGCAGACCGGTCTCCTCATCGTGCTCGATGCTGACGGGGCGCGGACGTGGCTCGGCCACGAGGACCTCGAAGTACCGGGCCGTGGGATCTTCGCTGTTACCCCCGGTGAACCGCTCGATCTGTTCACGGGTGGGCAAGGACGGCGTATCGTCGTACATCCACTCACCGGAAAGGGGTCGAGCCTCTTCCGCGGATGTCGCGAGGGCGATGCCCGGGTCCACCTCGAGGGGCATGCTGACGCGGTCGTATCCCCAATGCATGACGAGTTCCGCCCCGTCGATGCGGATGCGATCGACGTCCCACTCGAGAGACTCCTGCAGGTCCTCGGTCCTCCCCCGCTCCACCCCGACGCTCAGCACCGCTTCCTCGATGGGAGGGTGGGCGCTGTGGAAGAGCGTCGTGTCGGCGTGCAATGCGAGGCGCCACGGCTCGTCCTCGAGGACCCTCAGCCACACACTGTACTTGCCCGCTGGCACCTGCGTACCGGAGAGAACCACGTCCTTGGAGAAGCGGATGGTGGTGGCGCGGTTCGCTCCCGGCGTCCACACCTCACCCCAGGGAATCTGGCGCCCGAAAATCACCTCCCGTCCCCTCAGCGACGGGCGAGACCAGGCGATCTCGATCTCGGTCCCGGAAACGACCTGGGTGAAGTCCGCGCGTTCGCTGGCGGCCTGGGCGTGCCCGTCTCCGGGCGAGACTGCGAGCATGAGGGACGTGGCACAGGCGAAGTGCAGGTACTTCATCAACTTGGTCCGGAAAAAGGGCGGAAGGCAGCCGCCAAAAGCTGTAGGAGCGGCCTCCGCATGGCAACGCGGATCAGGCGGACCACTCGCGGCACCGCGCCTAGCAGGCTTCGGATCCCCTCAGGCCCGCCTGTCTCAGGCCCGCCGGTCCGGGCCGGTCCGGCGATCACGGAACGTCGCCTCCCGGCTTCCGGATCTCCTCCGGTCCTCGGCGCCCCGTCTGTTGTACGGGTCGGTGAGCCACGTCGCGATGACGATCCGGTGACGGAACTCCGGGGTGTCCTCGTCGTCCTGATGGGCCTCGAAGACGCGCCTCTCGGGCCCTCCGTTCATCGACACGAACCAAGCTCCATCGGCGAACTCGGGTAAATCCCCGGGCACGGGACCGACCGTGCCGCGATAGCGGCGACCCTTGTGGACGAACTCGATGGAGCGCAACACGTTCACCTCGCTGACAGTTGGGGGGGACGGGACAGGCTACCAGCGACCACTAGGCCATGCAACGACGGCGTGAGGCCGAGGCTCCCCCTGCCAGGTCGGTTCAGGCAACCCCAAGGAGTCGGATCGACGACCGCCCGGGGCCTGAAGGGCGCTTGCTCCGGCCCTTGCCCTGGACCATTCTGCGCCTCCCCACCGATCCCATCCCCTCCGTCGGCTCTCGCCGGCCTGCCCGCCTGATCCCATGGACAAAACGACCCCTCCGCTCTTCACCGCCCCCGTCTTCCTCGGCACCGGCTTCCTTCTGGTGGGTGTGGCGATCATCGAGAAGGCTCTCAACATCGTCGGGATGAGCCTGCCCGTGGTGACCGTCTTCCCACGTCAGCTCCTGGACTGGGCCCTCGTCCTGATGATTCTGGAGATCGCCATCACGCTGCGTCAGATCGCGTACCGGCTTGACTCGGGGCGAGGGCTCGGGCAGGTCGACGTCGATCCTCGCGCGAACTGAGCCTGGTCTTCGGGGGCTTCTCACTTGTCTCTCAGCCTCGAGGCGCTGTCTCGCGGGCACCTCACGCTTCAGTGCCGCAACACCTTGCACCGGAGGTCCACGATGTCCTCGCCACGCCTGTTGGCCTGTTTCTTCCTCCTCACCGGCGCCACCGGGTGTGAGGATGCGGCCGACCGCGCCCCACCGCCCACGGGCGAGGACGATCTCGTCGTGGAGGTCCCCCTCCACGAGATCTCCGAGGGCCTGGCGTCTGGGGCGATGTCGTCCGTTCAGGTCACCCGCGCCTATATCGAGCGCATCGAGGCCCTCGACGGTGACCTGAACTCCGTCATCATGGTCGCGCCGGATGCCATGGATCAGGCCTACGCCTCCGATACGAGACGGGCAGCGGGCGAGACCCTCGGTCCCCTCGACGGGGTGCCCGTCCTCCTGAAGGACAACCTCGACGCCGTCGGGATGCCCACCACGGCCGGATCGTACGCCCTCGCCGAGAACTTCCCGGAGCGTGACTCCGAGGTCGTGCGTCGACTGCGGGCCGGGGGCGCGGTGATCCTCGGCAAGCTCAACCTGTCCCAGTTCGCCGGATTCCGGAACACGGCATCCTTCAACGGCAGTACGGTGGGTGGGAGCCCGAAGAACCCGTACGACCTCACCCGCAGCCCCGCGGGCTCGAGCAGCGGTTCGGGTGTGGCCACCGCCATGAGCTTCGCGGCGGCCACCATCGGCACCGAGACGGCCGGCTCCATTGTGGGTCCGTCCTCGGTGAACGGCATCGTCGGCATGAAGCCCACCATCGCACTGGTCTCCCGGCGTGGGATCGTGCCCATCAGCCTGAACCAGGACTCATCGGGCCCCATGACCCGAACGGTCCGCGACGCTGCTCTGATCCTGGACGCCATCGCGGGTACCGACCCGGAGGACCCGTGGTCGGATGCGGCCGACGCGAACCTCGAGGACTACGTGGCGGCCCTGGATACGGCGGCCCTGAGCGGACGGCGCCTCGGGATCCTCCGCCCCACGAGCGGCGATCGCGGCGTATGGGCCCTCTTCGACGACGCCCTCGACGTCCTTGCCGCACAGGGAGCGGAACTCGTCGACATCCCTCCGGAGGACCTGGTCGATCCGGGCCCGGAGATGCGAACCATCCTCCTCCACGACTTCAAGGTGGACCTGAACGCCTACCTTGCCACCACGCCCGACGCAGTGCCGGTGCGCACCCTGGCTCAACTCATCGAATTCAGCCGGAACGACCCCAGGGAGAGCATGCACACGATGGACTACTGGGACGACGCCGAGGCGACGACGGGTGGCCGTGACCACCCGGAATATCAGGCCGCTCTCGCCGCCGGACGCCGCCTCACCGGAGAGGATGGCATCGACCGTCTTCTCGCCGAGTTCGGAGTCGACGCCCTGGTGGCCCCGACGGGTTCCACGGCCTCGGCCATCGAACCCGACGGTACGCCCCGCGTCGGCCCCATTCCTCCGGGTCCTCGCCGTGAAGGCCCGGCTTCACTCACCGTGACGGCGGCCGTGGCGGGCTATCCCCTCATCACGGTGCCCATGGGCCTGGTGGACGGTCTTCCGGTGGGCATGACCTTCGCCGGAACCGTGTGGTCGGAGGCGCTCCTCCTCGGGCTCGCCTACGACTACGAGCAGGCGTCCCGCGCTCGCGTTCCGCCCGACCGCGCCTTCGACCCGGTGCGGTGACGACCCGAACCGATGATGATGTGCCGCCGGGAAAGGACCCATTCCGACCTCGGGAACCGCACCGGTGTATGACGCCCCCATGACTCGAACCACGAAGATCCTGGTGGCACTCGGGGGCGCGGTGGGTGCCCTCGTCCTCGTTCTCGTCCTCACCCCCCTCCTCTTCTCCGAGCAGATCGAAGCCCGGGTACGGGCGGAGGTCGAGCGATCGTCCGGCGTGGCCGTACAATGGTCCGGAGCGCGTCTCGGACTCCTGGGCGACTTCCCTCATCCGTCACTCCGGCTCGCCGACCTCGTGATCTTTGGCGTCGGGCCCTTCGCGTCCGACACCCTGGCCGCCATCGACGAAGTCGCCGTTTCCCTCCACGGCCCTTCCCTGTTGGGTGCGATCCGTGGGAATGGTCCGCTCGTCGTGAGGACGGTGACCCTGGAGCGGCCACGGGCCACACTCCGCGTGACGGAAGACGGTACGAGGAACTGGCCGGCGACAAGCGGCGAGACCGAGGAGCCCGGCGCCGAATCAGGTCGGGCGATGGCCGTCTCGCTTCAGCGCTTCGAAGTCACCGACGGCGACGTCCGCTACGAGGACGCCCAGAACCGCTCGGCGGTGGTCCTGCGTGGCCTGCAGCACACACTGCGGGGCGATTTCTCCCGTTCGTCTCTCCAGGCCGAGACCCGGACACGCGCCGACGGGCTCAGCGTACGCCTCGCCGGCACCCCGTACCTTTCCGACGTGGGGCTCGACTACGAGGGATCGGTGAGCGTGGACATGGAGTCGGGCGCCATCGAGTTGGCGGACCAGACGCTGACGCTGAACGACCTCACCCTGGCGTTCGGTGGGTCGGCGTCACGCGAGGCCGACGGTGTGGTCATGAACCTGACCTTCTCCGCTCCCAGCACCGAATTCGGCTCCCTTCTTTCGCTGGCGTCGGCCCTGTACGACGACGACTTCGCCGCCATCCGAACGTCGGGCTCCTTCGCCCTGGCCGGCGAGGTTCGGGGACGCTACGCGGAGACCGAGGTCCCTGCGTTCTCCCTCGACCTCTCGGTGGACGATGGCAGCTTCCAGTATCCGGACCTGCCTCTGCCGGCCGAGGAGATCGCCGCCCGGCTGAGCGTGACCAATCCCGGCGGAGAGTTGGACGGTACCGTCGTGGACCTCTCGGAGTTTCACGTGAGGATCGGGTCCGACGCCTTCGACGCCTCGGCGCGAGTCACCACGCCGGTCTCGGACCCCGCCGTGGATGGGCGGGTCGACGGAACGGTGAACCTGGCCGACGTCGCCCGTACGGTGAAGTTGGACGGCTTGGAGGGCCTGTCCGGCGTGGTCACTGCGAACGCATCCGTCCGGGCCCGCCGGTCCGATCTCGCTGCGGCGCGTTACGATCGCGTCGACGCCCGCGGTACGGTCACCGCCGCGGACGTGGCGCTGCGGGGCGACGCCCTCCGCCAACCCGTCGACGTCCGCGCGCTGGAGCTGACGCTGTCGCCCCGAGCCGCAGAGCTCACGACGCTGGACGCTCAGTTGGGGAGCAGCGACGTCCTCGCGACGGCGCGCCTGGACAACCTCCTGGGGTACATGATGGGCGAGGGGGCACTCGCCGGAACCGGACGATTCGAAAGCCGGCGGCGGGTGCTGGACGAGTGGCGGTCGGGGGAGGCCGTGGACGGCG
>CALJKZ010000447.1 GCA_937983085.1 uncultured Gemmatimonadales bacterium | reverse complement strand
TTCGCCGGATCTCGCGCATCTTGCCGGCGCTGCGGGTGGCGACGAGGAGCTTCATCCTCGCGACGCCTCGAGGGCCCGCGCCTGCTCCGCCAGCAGGCTCTCGATGCCGGCCATGCCGAGGTCCATGAGCTCGTCGAGGGCTCTCCGCGGAAAGGGATCGCCCTCGGCGGTGCCCTGTACCTCCACCAGACCGCCGCTCTCCGTGGCCACCAGGTTCATGTCGACCTGGGCCGAGGAGTCCTCCCGGTAGTCCAGATCCAGGCACGGCGTGCCGTCGACGATGCCGACGCTGACAGCGGCGACCTTCTCCCGCAGGAAGGTCCGCTCGACATGGCCTTCCCTGAGCATCCACCGGGCTGCCAGTTCCAGAGCGACGCATGCCCCGGTGATGGACGCCGTACGGGTGCCGCCGTCGGCCTGGAGGACGTCGCAATCCACCGTGATGGTGTGCTGACCCATGGCGGACATGTCGGTCACCGACCGCAGCGAGCGCCCGATGAGTCGCTGAATCTCCTGAGTCCGGCCCTTGGCCCCGTCTCGCTCACGACGAGTCCGCGTGTGAGTCGCCCGTGGAAGCATGGCGTACTCGGCCGTCACCCACCCCGCACCACTCCGTTCCCGCCACGCCGGCACGCCCTCGGCCACGCTGGCGGTGCAGAGAACCCGGGTCTCGCCCGTGGCGATGATGCACGAGCCTTCGGCGTACGGGGCCACCCCCGTCTCGATGGATACGGTCCTTCCCTCGTCAGGCCTGCGTCCGTCGTGTCGCTCGGTCATCGCGGGTTCGTCCAGGCTCAGGAATCCAGGGGGTCCGGGACCCCTCGGATACGGCGGATGAGATCGGTGCTCGAATGGCCGTCGACGAACTCGATGATCTCCACGCGTCCTCCGGCCTCCCGGACACGGTCACCGCCGGCTACCTGGTCCACGGTGTAATCGCCTCCTTTGACGAGCACGTCCGGGAGCAGGCGGTCGATGAGTTCGGCAGGCGTGTCATCGTCGAACAGGCATACGGCATCGACGCTCTCCAGAGCCGCTACCAGGAGGGCCCGGTCATCCTCTCCGTTGATGGGCCGGTCAGGTCCCTTCCCCAGTCGACGCGCGGAAGCGTCGGTGTTCACACCCACGACGAGGGCGTCGCCGAGGGCCCGCGCCTGGCTGAGGTAGACCGCGTGCCCCCGGTGCATGAGGTCGAACACACCGTTGGTGAACACCACCTCACCGGCCCGGGGCCGACCGAAGCGTTCCACCAGACGTTCGATGGAGAGGAGCTTGCTTCGGGGCGCACGCGGCTGACGGCTCATACGCCGATGGGATCGTCGAAGACGAGGCGCAGGCCTCGACCCTCGAGTTCCCGCGCCACGGCAAGCCCCAGCCCCTCCGGCTCATCGAGCGGTCCGGTGCGGTCGGAGCGAACCAGGCGGTGGCCTCCGACGCCGGCCGCGGCCGCCCACAGCCGGATCCACCGACCCGACGGCTGCGCCAGACACCCGAGGGTGGACCGGTGATCGACCCCCAGGGCCTCCAACAAGGCGAGCTCGGCACGGAGGGCCGTGCGCGTGGGAAGGTGGTCGAGGGCCGTCGCCTCGGCGATGGGGTGCCGGGCCAGAAGGGCGAAGGCGCCCTGACCCGGTTCCGGCAGCCACGCGCGTGGGTCCAGAGCCTCCACCACCTCATCCACGAGACCCGCCTGGCGGGCATCCATGGCGCTGGTGATGATGGCGTCGAGGTCGGTGCCGACCCGTTCCGCCGAACCGGCGATACCGCCCAGGGCAGCGAGAACGTCGTCCTGGAGAGCTACCGCGTTCACGTCGGGGCGATGGGAAGCCAAGAACGCCCGTCTTCGCTCCCCCTCGACCCCGACCCGCGCCCCCTCGGGAAGGTCGTGGAGGGGCATGGCGCGACCCGATAGCGTCACCAGGACGTCCCGTGGTTCCTGACGGGGGAAAACGGCGACGGTCGTCAACGCTTCGGCCCGGCTGTCGCGCAGCGCTCCGATCCCGACAAGGGCGAGGTCGATGGACCCGTCGTCTACGGCATCCAGGACATCCTTGTGTCCCGAGCCCCCTGGCTCGTTGCCCACGAACTCGACGTCCACGCCGGCGCTGGCGAGACGCGCCATCATCTCCGAGGTGCGGGGAGCGACGTCGGGGTGGGACGCGAGCCGGGCGGTCACGGACGTGGGGGGATGGGCGTGGAAAGGCGCGTCACCATGGCCTCGATGCCCTCGGGAGTCCCGATCATGGTCAGGCGGTCTCCATCGCGCAGAACGGTCTCACCGTTGGGGACGATGGCCCCTTCGGTTCGCCGGACGAGGGCCACCAGCGTATCCCGCGGGAAGTCGAGATCCCGGAGGGCCTTGCCTGCCCACTCCACGGCCTCTTCGTCGTCCCCGACGCGCAGCGTGAGCGTCCGTTCCTCCCTCATGAGCGTAGCCCGTAGGGCATCGCCGTCCGGGGCCGACCGCCAACGATGGCCGAAGTCCGACTCCCCCGCCCGGGTCGCCAAGTGGCCCAGGAGTCTGAGATGAAGGCCCGGGTCACCCTCGGGGCTGACGAGGATGATGATCCCGTGGGCTCCACCCGCGGTCGCGAAGGCCCGGGACGCGGCATCGTCGTCCCCGAACCGCAGTAGGAGGGCAGCGGGCCGGTCCAACTCGGTCTCCCGCCAATGCAGGAGCGCCACATCACCCGCCATGGGCACCAACCCCTCTTCTCGCGCCTGTTCCATGCCCGCCGCTACCCGCTCGACGGGCAGGGCGGTAACCCTGGAAAGCCGCACCGCCCCCTACGCCGCCAGGTCGTCCAGATCCGGGTGGCCACGGGGCTCGATGACCGGCCCCCGCGCCATCAGGGCGTCGTAGGGATCCTCTTCGCGCAGCCCCTTCTCCCTGACGATCTCGCGCAACTCGGCGTCGAGGCCCAGGTGCCGTTGTTCGCCCAGGCGCGCGAAGGTATGGAGAATGGCCCCCGCGCGTTCCACCCGGTCACGGGCGTAACGGAAATACCACCAGATGGTCACCCCGACGAGACCGAAGGTGAAGAGGATGGCCATCTGGCCCATCTCCGCGATGAGCCAGAGAGGCGCCAGGAAGCCGAAGACCTGCATGCGCGGATACATGGGTGACCGGTATCCGGGGTCGTACCCCTCGATCTCGCTCTCCCGCATGATGATCACCGCCAGGCTGAGCAGAGAGAACAGCAGCAGCTGGAAGGCACTGGCGAGCTTGGCGATCCCCTCGATGTCGAGGAAGACGATGGCCGCCACCATGAGCCCCGCCGTCGTGACGATGCCCAGCGTAGGCGTCTGGAAGCGACCCAACTCGGCGAACTGGTGCGGCACGATCCGGTCGCGAGCCATGGCCAGGGGATAGCGCGACGCCGAGAGGATTCCCGCGTTGCCGGTGGAGGCGAACGCCGCGATGGCCGCCAGGACGATGAGCATGACTCCTGAACCCGCGGGCAGCCAGTCGAAGAAGGCCGCAGCGGCCGTCGCCACCGGAGTGAGGTCGGACCGGAGCTCGTCGGGAGGCAGAACTGCCACCATGATGAAGACGCCCACCGTGTACACCACGGTCGCCGTCCCCAACGACAGGATCATCCCCAAGGGAATGTTGCGGTCCGGATCCCGGATCTCCTCGGATACGCTGGCCACCTTCGTGAGGCCGGCATATGAGACAAAGACGAACCCGACGGTGGACATGAATCCGGCGAACCCGTGGGTGAAGAAGTCGTCGAAACGCTGGTCCAGATCCCCACCGGTGAAGCCCGCGACCTCGGCGACACCTTGAACGAGGAAGAAGGCCAGGATGACGACGAGGGCGCCTACGAGGACGCGTTGCAGGCCGCTCGTCTCCTTCGCGCCGAAGATGTTGAGGACGGCGAAGGCGATGGTGAGGGCGACGGCCAAGGGCTGGATGGGGATGTCGAAGTACAGCCGCAGGTACGCGCCCATGCCCACCAGTGCGAAGGCGCTCTTGAAGACCAGGGCCACCCACGTCCCCATGCCGCCCACGGTCCCCACCATGGGGCCCATGCTCCGGTCGAGGAAGTAGTAGGCGCCTCCGGCCCGGGGGATGGCCGTAGCCAGCTCCGCGACGGCGAACATGGCGGGGAGGATGAAGATGGCCGCGACGAGATAGGCCAACGAAACCGACGGCCCCGTCTGGGCCGCCGCCAGGCCCGGGAGAAGGAAGAACCCCGAGCTGAACATGGCGCCCGTGCTGATGGCATACACGTCGAGCAGCCCGAGCTCTTTGCGGAGCTTACCCGTCACCGGCACACCGGCTTCGGACCCTGCTCCGGGCGGGACCGCGTCAGTGGCCATGATCCGTGACTCGGCGAACGGGAAGCGGGAAGAGCGTTCGAGGTCGTTTACCCAGCAGGCCTCCGCCAGTGCCGGGCACCGACGACTCAGCTAGAGCCCGAACTCCCATAGGTAGAACAACAGGTACGCCGCCAGCAAAACGGCTACCCAGAACACCATGCTGCCCGAGGGCCACGATCTGGCCAGCGGACCCACCTGCCCTCCGGACCCGTCCGCCACGCCGAGAAAGGAGCCGAGCGGACCCATGGCGGCCCCCCGGACGGCGGCGTCGGCTCGGCCAACCGCCCCTCCGACGACTCGCACCAGCCAGGGACCCAGCTTCCGGTACAGGACTTCCGCATCGATGTGCACGGCCCGCTTCTCGTCGGGATAGACCCCGGACTTCACGAGGGTGATGAAGCCGAGGGCACCGAAGACGAGAAGCTGCATCTGCGTAACGACGTGCCGCGTATCGTACGGATGGTAGTCCATCTCGAACGGCAGAAGCGCGTAGAGCTGGCCCGGAAACACACCGATGAGCACGCACAGGATCGCGCCGATGCTCATGGCCACGATCATGTTCCGGGGCGGTTCCTTGGTGCGGATCCCCGAGTCGTGGGCGAAGAACGCGAAGTACGGGATCTTGATGCCCGCGTGCTCGAGTACGCCTGCCGACGCGAAGAGCATGAAGAGCCAGACGATGTAGTGATGCTCGTCCACGGCGGCGACCATGATCATCGACTTGGTGACGAAGGCGCTGAACAGCGGGAACGCCGAGATGGCAGCTGCACCGAAGATGCACAGCGTGGCCGTAATGGGCATCGTCTTGTACAGA
>CALJKZ010000446.1 GCA_937983085.1 uncultured Gemmatimonadales bacterium | reverse complement strand
ATGCACACACCCTTGAAGGTGCCACTCGACTGCTTCTCAATCAGTTCGACGCGCGTCTCCAGCGCCGTGATCCGACGCGATTGCGCCTGCACCTGGTCAACAACCAGGAACCGATAGACGGTCGTGCTGATCGCCCCGCCAAGCAGCCCCCACATGAGCGCAGCCGGTCCCTTCCACCGCTGGAAGAGATTGGGAACCGCCTTCCACCACGGCTCTCCCTCGCGCAGAAGTGCTCCCTGTCGTTGCGGCGTGTATTCAGTATCGTTCATCGCAAGGCCACGTAGTAAAAGGTCTCGCCTGACAACGCGAACTGTCGTGTCGCCGCATCGTTCTTGACCAGCAGATCCGTACCTGACAGTCGGACTCCTTCGCCACCTTCGCCCGCTGTCTCGCTCAAGAACAGATCGGCGCCACGCACCACATCGTAGATCGCGTGTGCATTGCCGAACTGCTTCGTGAAGACCATGACCATCGACGGCGCGAACGGCAGCGTCACCGTCTGCTCGGTGGCATCGCCCGCTGACTTCGACCCGGTGTAACTGCCGCACGACACGAGATCATCATCGTGACCGAAACTGTACGCGATGTACGTGTCAGTCGCGCCCCAATAAGCACCCTGCAACCGGAACTGCGAGGCACCCACGTTGTCGATGTACGCGACGAAGCTGTCCGGGTTCGACTGCCCGATGCGGTTGGCCTCCCCGAGCACCATGTCTCGGTGCCAAAACAGCCCGTGCTCCTGTCCATCGTACGGCGAGCCGCGCGTCGTCCGCTTCATGACCATGATGAAGCCCGGCGTTGCGCCGAGGCCGTGCGACACGAGTGACACGCCCCCGGTGAACGCTTGGGCCTTGAAGAACCCGGTCAGGTTGCGCAACGCCCAGGCAACGTAGGTCTCCCCAAGAGCATTGTAGTTTGCTCCCGAAAGCACGAACCCCGTAGTCGCGGGTGACAGCGCCGACACGATGTCATCCGGCACACCCGAGTTCGGGCGCGACCGGCGAATCCAGCTTCGCGGGCTGTCAAAGATCGCGAAGTCCTCAACAGCCGCACGGCGCTTGAACATGACCATGCCACCGTTGTCTTGCAGGTTCACGCCGTTCGCGATCGTCCGCGCTGCACCCGTGCCCGTGTAGAGCGAGGCCGCGTAGCGCTCCGCGCCACCGCCCCCGCCACCCCCGCCGCCCCCGGCGACGGTCTGGACTCCGGTCAGCAGTTCGAAGATCATCGCGAATCCTTCTGCGAGAGCACGACACGGTACGTCGCACCACCATCGCGGCACAGCGCCACCAGGAAATCGGTGCCCGACGCCGTGAGTGACGGCGCGGTGCCACCAGGCCACTTGAAGCCCGACGGGAAGGTCCACGCCGCGCTGCCGGGGTTGACCAGTTCGAACACGACACCGAACGCGCCCGTCGCGGGCGGGTTGGTGAGTTGCAGCGTGATCGCGCCGGTCATCTGGATCCGGAACCAGTTGCCCGTCGAGAGGTCACACTGCACCGTGCCCGAGACAGACCCCTTGTCCACGAAGACGAGCTTCGGTGACGTGAGCAGGGCGCCCTTCAGGATGTTCGCCCGTGTGGCCTTCTTGAGATTGCCGGAATCGGACGTGTCCCCGAGCAGGAACACATCATCGTCGGCGATGCTCGTGATCGCCGTTGCGTTGGCCGGAGAGATCGCGAGCGCCGGATCCCCGGCGAGGCCATCGCCGTTTGTGACCGCCAAGCCACCGAGCGACACCGCCGCGATGGCACGGCCAATGAAATCATCGTCATCGAGCTTCGCCGGGAACCCGGCGCTGAAACCCGAGAGACCGATCGGCGGGATGGGCGCCCCGTTGCCGTTCGTGCCGTCATGGTTGTGACCCGTGGCCTCATCGAACGCCGCATCGAGGATGCCGAGTGCTGCGTTGATCTTGCCGCCCCAAGTGTCATCGGAAGCGCCGACTTCGGGCTGCGTGAGGCCGAGTTCGGGAGTCGTTGCGTCAGCCATCGTCGCCCCTTACTGCGGGATGAAGAGCCAGTTGAACCGCACGAAGTCGAGCAGTGCTTCCATGTCCGGTGAGCCACCGCTGCTCGACCCGTACATGCGGACCACCAGGTAGTTGTAGTCGTACGTCCAACTTCCATCATTGCGGAACCGCCGCCAGCCCACTCCATCCGTGCTCGCGTACCGCGAGAACACGTTCCCCGCGCTACGCTGCAAATGCAGCCACAAATGCTGCTGCGGCTTGGCAAGACTTTCGCCGATTTCCCCGTAGCTGAAGGAGTTGTTGTTCGCACTGAAGGAGTCGATCGTCGTGTTCGTCCCGTTCACGGTGCACAGCATCCCCACGACGCGGCCAGTGTCGCGTGCGGTGGTCTCCCACAGTTCAATACCGCCCTGGCAATACTGCTCGAACCCGCGCAATGCGACACGGAAAGTGACGGACGCTTGTGTGCCCGCCTGAAACACCGTGCCAAGCGCCTTCCGGATCTGATAGGCATCCGTCGCCGCCGCAGGGATCTGCGCCCGCAACCAGGAACCTTCGTAATCCGGGTCAATCGTCGCCCCGGCGGGGGAGTTGACCACCGTCCATGCAGCATCGAGCGACGCGGACACGAACTCGTCGTCAAGCGCGTGTGGCGAAGATGGCGCCGCGATCGGGAACACACTGCCGCCCCCACCGCCGCCCGTCTGATCGTCACCCCACAACGAGTCGTAATCGAGCGCCGACGCCTTGACGAGCACCTGGTCGGCGTCGCCCCCGGTCGGAAGCAACCTGTTCCGGTCGAAGTCCGCGATGAGACGCGGCCATGCCTGGCCCTGTGTCGGACGGCTCATGCCGCTTCCTCCAGTCGAGTGCGCGTCACGTCCACCGTCGGCACAACGGTACTCGGCGCTGTTGCAGTGAACGCCCAAGCCGCGACATGGATGCCGCTGCTCGCCAACTGCCGATAGGTCATGACCCCGGCTCGCTTGTGATTCCCGTCGCGAAGATCCACCGGCAGCGTCGCCGTGAACAGTTCCACTTCGCTCGCCCCGGTGTCGAACTCGCTCATGTACACTGTGACATCGAGATCATTGACTTCGATCCGAAGCCGAATGCCCGTGGACGTGGCGAACGACACGTCCAGTTCTTCCTCGATGACCGACGTGTCCCCTTCCGAGTCCGTGTATTGCAGTCGGATGTGCGCCGTCGAGTTGCTGGCGCGACTGGCAAGCAGTGAGTAGAACACCCGATTGTCGTAGCTGCCGATCGCCGTATTCGGCACGTTGAAGATCAGCCCGCCGAAGTCCGAGTTCTGATCGACCGAGAATCGGTAGAGATCCACCCACATCTCGAACACGTCATCCACGAGGTCAATGCTGGTCCGGAGCGGACGAGGCGTCACGGTGCCATTCGCCGCCGTGATCTGCCCGTAGATGTCCACTTCGAAGTCCGCAGCCGTTCCCGTGTACTCGTAATCGAAGTCCTGCGGCGAACCCGTCGGTGTCGTGGACGAGAGAACCGTCGGACCACCTGCGGCCACGCTATCGGACGCCGACTGGCTCGCACCGCCCGTGACTTCCAGCAGCTTGAGCGAGTAATAGATGTCGTTCACGGCGGGGTTGTCGCCGTTGTACGCCATGACATCCCGCACGAGTTCATCTAGCGAACTCACGAGGATCATGTCGAGGATGATCGGTGTCGTCGGGTCAGCGTCCATCGCTCGCGCGGCATCGGCCGTCCGGTCAGCAGCGGTCTCATAGAGTCGCAGCCACACCTTGTGCGAGGCGACGATGCGCCGGAGCGCCGAGAGCGCCCCGAGCGCGATTGTCCCGGTGACAACCTGCCCGCCCGTCATAGCGCCCGGCGCGATCTGGACATCGCCGCGTTCGACGGCGGTGCGCACATACGCCGTGTCGCCGACGACGTTGAGGAACAGCCCGGCGCCGACATCGACATTCTGCACCACGCTCGCCGGGCCACCGTCCTTCGACACGCGGATCTGCCCGGCGACGGCGCCGCCCAACTCCCCCGCTGCCGCCGCTGCCGCCGCTGCGCTCGCCGCTGCCGCTGCGGCTGACGTGTTCGCCGATGACGCGCTCGCCGCTGCCGCGACCGCCGCCGACTCCGCGTTGCCCGCACTCGTCGCTGCGGCCGTGGCCTGGTCGGTCGCGTCCGAGGCATCCTGTGCCGCCTGTGCCGCCGCTGCCGCTGCCGCTGCGGCCTGCGCGATCACCTGGTCAAGAATGCCCTGCGACGCCGCCGCGCCCGGTGTCTGGCGCTGCCATTCCGTCGTCGGCGTACCAGGAAGGTTGTCAGCCATCGGTGCCCCCTAGAACCAGCGCTTCGGACGCGCGATGAGTGGACCCGGCGACTGCTCGGCATCCTTCGTCGCTCCATTGGCCGTGTCGATCGCGGCGGCGAACTTGCCTGCGAACGACGCGAGACGGGCATCGTAGTCGAGGAACGTGTGCGCTTCCGCCAGGCACCCGTAGAGGTACAGCAGCGGGTAGCGTTCCAAGATCCCGTTCGAGGTCTGCGTGGTCGCGTTCAACGCCGGGATCTTGACGTAGCTGCTGATCTCCAGTTCGGGCGAACCCGTCGGAATCCGCTCGAACAAGATCTGGTTGTTGACGATGCAGTAGTGCCGGGGTGTCCCGCCCGCGTGCATGAACCGCTTCCGCAACTCCTCGATGAAATGCGCCGTCGCAGGCGTCGGGTTCACCACCGGATCGGTGTTGAAGCGGATCGAGTGCAGCGCCAGGAAGTCGGTCGGCAACTGCTCGTATGCCTCGTCCGCGCTCGGCGCCACGATCACGTCGCGCACGATCATCTCGCGGACTCGCAAGATGTCGTTCAACGTCTCTTCCACCGTCAGCAGGAACACGGGCACCTGGGCGCTCATGTCCGAGCGATGGCACCACGCGTTGACTTGCGTGACGAGTTCCGCGTACGACGTGAGGGTCGCCATGTCAGTTCTTCACCACCACACGCCCCGGACGGGTCCGGAACACGCGGTTGTCGGGGTCGTTGAGCCACTTCGTCATCTCGGCGGGGTCATCGAGGATGCCCTTGCGCTTGAGTTCGAAGTAGATGCTCAACGGGATGGAGGCCACGCGGGCGCCGTCGCCCCACCGCGTGTGCTTCTCCTGCGCGTTGAACTGCGCCTTGTTGAGTTCGATGAGTGGTTCCACGTCCACGACCGTCTCGATCGAGAACGTGTCTTCCACGTCATCGTAGCAGTAATACTCGGTCTCGCCCGTGAGCGGGTCGTGTTCGAGGAGACGCCGGTCAAGCATGTGCCCTCCTGTGCGGAACGGGCGCCGCGAGACGCCCGTCCGCCAGGATGCCGACGATCGGTTAGTTGATCGTCGTGGTGAGGTCGCGGATGATCCCGTGGGCCTTCTCGTTGAGGCACTTCACGGTCCACTCGCAGATGATGAGCTTCTTCTTCGCGTCGCCGGTCTTCGCCAGATCCTCGATGTCGAAGTCATCGAGGAAGGCCAGCTTCACGTAGTCGAAGTCCACGAAGATCGCCTCCTTCGCCCGCATGAAGCGGTTCGGGACGATCGCCAGCCGCCCGAAGTCGCTCACGTAGATGTCGGCGGCGCCGATGATCGTCGCAGCACCGTCACCATCGACGGCCTTGCGGATCTCGGCGATACCGGCGAAGGACGAGAAGTTGATCTTGTTCGCCGACCCGACCATGACGGTCGTCGGCTCCCCACCGTTGTCGTAGCACAACTGCATGACCGTCTTGACCTGCGACTCGGCGAAGTTCCGAGGCGTGCCGTCGCTGTACGTCGCGTTCGGCTCGGTCGTGTAGGACGGGTTGGTGCCGTCACCGGCCTTGCTGACGTTCGTCTTGAGGAACGCCGGGAAGGAGCCGGTGTAGCGGGCGGTGGTGCCGTTGCCCGCGCTGGACGCCTGGTTCGCGAGCGCGATGGTCTCGATGTCACGCTTCAGCGCCTTGGTGCGCCGGACGGTCTGGTAGCCCATCTCGGACTTGCGACCCGCCTTGCGCACACGTTCGGTCGTGCGCGAGACGATGATGGTCTTGGCCGAGATCTGCGTCCGGTTCCCGAGACGCACCGTGGCCCCGATCGAATCGAACGACGTGAAGTCGTTGCCCTCGACGTGGGCGTTGGCCGGGTCCACGGCCTCCAGTTCATCCACCTGCCACTCGGGGAAGGTGGACTCGGCCCCGACGCGACCCGCGTTCGACATGAACGGGGTCTTCGTCGGGGAGATGTCGTAGATCCGATCCGCCAGTTCCTCGCGCAGACCCTTTCGGTCGTAGGTCTGCACGGTGTTTGCAATCTTCGCCATTGGGCGATCTCCGCGAGAAGGTCGTTGAGCTAGTCGCCCAGCGCCTCGCCGAAGAACTCCTCCGCTGCCTTGTCGGAGCCGGTGCGTCGCAGGCGATCTCGCGCCCGCTCGATCTTCCGGTTCCGCCGATCACCCGTGACTCGCGTCGATCGGGCGCCCGGCCGCAGCGTACGGTTCGGCCGCACACGCATGGGCTTCATCTTGTTCTTGCCACTGCGCTTGATCTGGTCGTAGAGGACCGCCTTGCGGATGAGGGCAATCGCGCGGGCATCCGACAGCCGCTTGATCTCCTCCTCCGTGAAGCCGTAGTCCTCTGCCAACCGCCGCTTGATGATCGCGATCTCGGCCTTGGCGATCTTCTCATCCGACCACTGCGGGATGAGTTCGGGCAGCTTCGCCTTCTCGGCCGCGATGTGCTGCGACCAGTTCGCCAACAGCTTCTCTTCGTCTTCGGCGCGAAGGCGTTCCTGCTCATCCTTCGCTGCGGCCAACTGCTCCTTGCGCTTCTGCTGCCGCGCCTGGAACTCCAGCCGCATGTTCGCGACGCCGATCGGATCCTCTTCGGCGATCTTGGCCCAATCCGGCTCCTCTTCGGCACCCGCCGAGTCGAGGAAGCCGACCAACTGGTCGATCAGACCCTTGTACTGGTCACGCACGCCTGCCAACTGCTGCGTCTTGACCGTGTAGTCCTGCTCGCGAGAGTAGCCCCGCTGAAGCTCCTGGTACGTCACCTTCGCCTTCTCGCCACCCGGAAGGGTCACTTCGTGCAGCGAATCCGGCGTCGGCTGTGCAGCCTGCTTCGAGGGCGTCTGCTTACCGGCTCGGTCTCCATCCTCTTCCTCATCCGCTTCCGCATCATCGTCGGCGTCCTCGTCGTCCTCGTCCTCGTCGTCGGACAGCCGCTCGTCGTCCTCGTCGCCCTCTTCCTCCTCGTCACGCTCATCGAGCAGGAAGGAGTCGTCATCCTCGTCGTCCTCATCCTCGTCGTCGCCGTCGTCGCGCTCCGCTGCCTTCATCGCAAGCCGACGCTGCTCCGCACGGGACTTCGCCGAGTCGGCGATCTCACGCTCGGCTTCGCGAGCCTTGCGCTCCTGGTGCCGCGTCCGGTTCCGCTCGCCACGGTCGGGCGGGGTCTTCCCCGCGTCCACGTCAACGATGTCACCGATCACAGCCGCCAAGCGATCCGCCGAACTGCCGGGTCGTTCGGGCGCTGATCCATTCCCGGCATCCGGGGTCGTGGATTCCTTCGCCATCGTACTGCCTCTCATTCAGGTTCGGGTTGGCCCTGCGCTGTGCGGGCATCCGCCCGCCGTTCATTCTCCTGTTCGATCCGTTCGTTGGCGACGATGCCCGACAGATAACCCATGAACGCATCGACTGTCCAGTTCATGAGCCAGGCCCGCTCCCGCGTCTCGGGGTCACGGGACTGGCGCCACTGGTCATAGATGTCCATCCGCAGCTTCGCAATCGCCGTGTCGAGCGCGTCGTCTTCCAGCCACATCTCGGCCTTGAGGGCGAGATCCCGCTGTTCCTTGCGCGTGCGATCACGCAGCAGATGCTTGATCCGTTCCCACATCCTCATGCGGTGCCTCCAGCCGGGGGCTGTGCCGCCTGCTCGCCCATCTTCATCCCGGCCGAGATCCCGGTCTTCATGACTTCGATGTCCGCCCGCAGCCGCGCGATCATCTGCTGCACTTCGGCATGCAGCGCCGCGTTGTCGCGGTCGATGCCTTCCTTGATCTCGGCGACAGCGATCTTCGCGTTGAAGTCAGCCGCGATCTTCATGCGCTCGACCGCCATCTTCTCTCGCTCCAGTTCGGCACGAAGCTTCTCGGTCTCGGCCGTACTCGCCGCGAGGATCTTCGCCGCCTGCACCTGGTCGCTCTCGGGCGGGGGCTGCGGCGGGGGCGGTTGCCAGTTCGGCGGCAGTTCCTTGAAGAACTGGTCGGTGTCGGCGTAGCCCGCGAGTTCGCACAGCTTGCCGAGCACGTTGCGGTAGCGCGGCAGATCGACCAGCGGGTTGTCCATCCCGAGCGTTTCGATGAGCGCCTTCTGCTCCAGCAGCACTTCCTTGAGGAACGCCGCCCGCTCCTCGATCGTCCCCATGTTGAGGCCGATCGCGAGCGTCACGTCCATCTCGCTGTTCCACGTACGCGGGTCAACCTCGACGTACTTGCCGCGCAGCCGGACGATCTTCGCGACATCCTGGTAGCGCATGAGCATCCGCTGGATGCCCCGGAAGAGGCGCTTCAGCCCCGTCTCGGCCAGGATGCGGGCGATCAACTCGATGCGCTGCGTCGCCTGCCGCTCGGACAGATCGACGGCCTTGCGCGTCGTGGACTGCAAGTTCTCGGGGTCAGGCGGTGCGAGAACACCCGTGCGATTCTGGACGATCTGCTGCCAGTGATCGAGCATGACCAGGCCGTCGCGCCCGACGAACGGCGTGACATCCTGCCGGACCTGGTTCACGTCGTCGGCGCGGATCACGGCGCCGATCTCCGTGTTGAGCACGTCGGCGATGTTGACCTTGTTCGGATTCGCGACGGTGCGCGGATGGATCGACAGCGCGAGCGAGTCGAGCGTCGAACGCAGGATCATCGACATGATCCGCTGCGCGTCCATCGTGTCGTCGCAGATCCCCTCGCCCTCGAACTGGTGCGGCTCGGGATTCGGACACAGGATGGCGAACGGGATGTCCACCGCATCCTCGATCCCATCCTCCCAAATCATGTGCGACCAGCCCACCGACGGGATCTTCAGCAACTCGGCGATGCCGTCCCCGTCCCGGTCGATGCGGATGTAGCTCTCGGTGTAGAGCGTCCGCGCCAGGTCTTCGTTGTACTCGGCGACGCGCTGATCCTTGTCCGGCTCGCGCTCGCTCAACTCGGCGTTCTCGTAGAAGCCGATCTCGCCTTCCATGCCGCTGTACTGGTCGATCCAGTCGCCGGGGATCCCCATCGCGACGAGATCACTGCGCGTCATGAGACGACGGCGCCCGACGATCGGCGAGTCCTCTAGGGTCCGTGCTGACCGGGAGCGGATGAACTCTTCGCCGGGCACGGCGTACACGACCGGCTGGTTGCGCACCCGTTCGCGGCGGATGCTCACCGTGTAGGTGGGCACGGTGATGGTGGCCGACGGTGCAGTCAGTGGCGGCGCCGCAGGCGGTGCTTGGGGGGCGTCCCCGTTGGGCACTGGCACGCCCGGCCCCATCTCCGTCATCCCGATCTGGTCGATCTGGTCGATCGGGATCTCGACTTCGCCGTCCTGGGCGACGGCACTGTCGGTGACTTCCTCGTCATCGAGGAGTTCCATGAGGGCTTGCTGCGTGAGGCCGTAGTACGTCTCACGCATGACTTCGCGCCGCTCGTCCATGCCCCACGTCAGGATCCCGCTGCGCAGGTTGAGGGCGTCCTTGAACGCCTCCCACAGCACCAGGAACCCCTCGTTCTCCACGAACATGATGTGGTGCACGATCGCGGTGCGCTGCTCGGCCTCTTCCTCGGCGTCGGCCTTGTTCGGCATGTAGCGCAGCACGCGTTCGGCGCTCATGAAGATCTTCACGAGCGCCGGAAGCACCTGCATGACGACATCGTGCTGCACCCGCTGGACGGCCTTCGACCGGCCTTCCTCGTCGGGCACGTCATCGGAGATGTCGCCCTTGTAGTAGCGAAGCGCCTTGGCCCGGAAGTCGGCCACGTCGCCGTCGATGTATTCGATCGCGTCATCGAGTTCGGCGGTGAGGATCGCCTGGATGTCCTCGATGTCCATTTCCTGCTCTTCAACCGCCGCGTCATCCCCCGCCAGCAGACCGTCCTCGTCCTCCTCCATCGCCTCCTGTCGAGCACCCTTCACGGGGCGCAACGGACGACGAGCCTCGGGTGCCGATCCCCCGAACATCTGTGGGATCTCCGCACTCCGAAGCTCGCGCTTGACGACAGGCGTGACCAGTCGGTCAGCCGGTGAGGACATGGGCTATCTCCGCGACGAGAGCCAAGGGCTTGTGTCGCAAGGGATAACACCCGGTGCCCGCCCTACACAAGACCCCCCACGTTCCGGCGCAGGGGTTGGTTGGCCTGGAGCGCCCGTGCATTCCCCGGCACCGCGATCGCCGCCGTGGCCGCGAACGTCAGCACGAATGCGTCCGCGCCGTCGGGCGACCACTGCTTCCGCTTCCGGATCGCCTCCTTGTCCTCGATGATGATCTGCCCGGCCGGGGTGTCCCAATATTCGGGCGTGGACAGCTCCTCGACCAGCCGGGGATCGTCCGGCATGGAACCCGTCGCCGCGACGAACCAGTCCCGCGCCAGGAACCACAACTCTGCCTTCAGGTTGAAGTATTCATCGTCAGTCGCATTGCGCTCGGACACGTTCACGGCGATGGCCGGGAGGCCGTAGCTGCGGAGCACATCGGCCACCGTCGCACCGAAGCCGATGCCGTCCACGCAGATCGCACTCGGGCGCTGCGACTCCGGCGTGTTGTCCCACTCGCGCTTCACCGCGCCGATGAGCGGGGCGGTGTCATTGAACTGCCAGCGCATCATCGCGGGCGTGTGCCGTGACTGCGGCCCGAGCCACCGGGGGTCCGTCGGCAGGATGATGTTGCCCTTCCGCTTCACGAGCGACGACGAGTCGCGGTTGAGGGGCCGGGCCACGTCGAGTCCCCAACTCGGCGCGACGAACAACGGCGCCACGTCGCGCCCCACCGTGTTCTCGACCGCCCACCGGGGAATGACCGCATCGTCGTTCGCGAGCGGGAAGTTGCCCTCCCACCGCACGCGATACTGGTTCGACTCGCGTCCGTAGCGAGCGATGATCTCTTCCTTGTACGCCGGATCCGAGCGGGGCGAGTCGTCACACGAGATGTGCGTGAGGCACCACTGGTGCGCGACCTTCTGGAAGCAGATGGTGAAGTAACCGTAGCCCTTTTGTGGTTTCTCGAATAGCATCATGATAGAGTGGGCGGAAGTCATCGAGCCGGACGCCGACTCGAACGTCGCGTCGGGGAAGGCGCTCGCCTCGTCCACGGTGAGCATGACGTGCGGCGCGTGGATGCCCGCGAGGGTCTGTGGATTCTCGGGCCGCGCCGTGCGCATCGAGATCCAGGTGTTCTTCACGTCCGCGTTGAGCATGACGCGATCGGTCAGCACCGTGAAGAGCGCCTGGACGTGCTCGGGCAGGCGTCCCATCCACAGCGCGATCTCGGCGCCGATGCCGTCCTCGATCGTGCCGCCCGACGGCGCAGTCACGACCGCCTTCGCCGGGGTGAAGCAGCAGATGAACCAGATGTTGAGCCAGGAGACCAGCGCCGTCTTGCCGACGCCATGTCCGGAGCGGCACGCGTGCTGGCGCTCGGCGAAGCCCACTTCATCGAGGATCTTGGCCTGCCACGGATCCGGCTCGACACCGAAGACCTCGCGCACGAAGCGGCGGGGGTCGAAGCGGTACTTCACCTGCCACAGCACCAGCGGGTTCTCCCAATCGAGATCCTTCACCCGCTGCCAGTAGTCCTCGAACGTGAGGCCCGGCATGAGTCGGATGTGCATGGCCTCCAGTTGCTCGCGCGTCATCGCAGCGATCCGACGAACACGCCGAGTTCGTAGATGCCCTCGCAGATCGCGTACACCGCGAGGGCCAGCAACCCGAAGAACGCGATGTGCCCGAGTTCCCGGCGTGTCATGCGTCGTCCTCCAGGTCGCCGGTCAGCCGACGGTACTCCTCGTCGGCGCTGCATTCCTCAACCCAGGCCGCGTACGCTTCCGGGGTGACGACTGTCACCGTGTTGACGAACGTCATCCGGACCCGGTGCAGCGAGCCGAACACGTCGGTCGCCACTGCCCACTCCAGGTCCAAGTCGATCGCCGTCCAGAACGCCTGCTCCTGGCCGGGGGCGAACTTCGTGTGTGAACTGTCATCGAACGTGACGTTGATGAAGCCCTTCGCCAGCAGTTCCGACTTGCGCATGGTCACTCCAGCACATCGGCCAGGGAGGGGGGAGGCCCGAGTACGTCGTCCAAGGTAGCCCGGCGCGGGCGCTCCTCGACAGGGGCGGTGATCTCGATGACCTCCGCCTCCTCGACTTCCTCCGTGGGCGCCGGGAGCGCCCGCTTCTTGTCATACAGGTCATCGAGCGCGGCGCCCACCGACCGCGCCGCCGTGAGATGCAGATGTTCGACGTTGAGCACGACGCCCGCGCCCTGCTGCTTCACTTCGCCGTAGCGCTCGCGGTCGCTGACGCTCGCCAGCCACTTCCGGTGATTGGACCGCAACTCGCTGATCTTCACTTCTTCCTTCGTGATAAAGCGGCGGTCCTTCATCTCATCGAGGATGTCGCCCGACGCCTCGGCATGCGCCTCCCCGCCCAACTTGATCGCCAACTGCCACGCCGCCAGGCGCTCGTCGGTCTCGGCCCGCCACACGTACAGCCCCGAGCGCGTGACCGGGCCGTCGTCATCGAGTTCGCGCTTCAACTCCAGTTCCTTGACCAGTTGCCGCGTCGTCACGCCTTCGGCGAGGCGGTCGAAGATCAGCCGCTCACACGCGGCGTCCCCAAGCCGGTTCAACCATTCGACGGTCGCACGAGCGAGCGGCTGACCTCCGGATCCCATGTCAGGACTCCTTCGTTGTCATGGGTTCGGTGTCCGGCGCCAGTAGCTCACGCAACTTCTTCAGCCGCGCCACGATCTCGCCGGGCTGTGCGCTGACCCGGTTCTCGATGCTGACGATGAGGATCCGTACCATCTCGTCCAACACGTTGCGCTGCCGATGCAGGTGCCCGGCGAGTGCCCCGAGTTCCCGCTGCATTGCCTCGACGCGCGACGGTTCGAACTCGTGATCCGGTGCCTGCTCTTCGGTGTTCTCATCCTGCATCGGGAACGGGTTGCGCCCGAGCCACCGATCGCGAGCGCCCACCGCCCGGCTGAAGGCCAGCAGGCAGACGTTGAGGTAACTCGCCAGCACGAAGTCGGGCGTGTCGGACAGATGCTCGGCGCTGTGTGTGTTGAGCACCGCCGCGAGATCGCGGATGAGCGGCGAGTCGGCGATCTCGCGTGCCGTCGGCGCAGGCGGCACGCGCTCCGCTTCCAACACCGTCGGGTTGCCCGGATTGCGGGGATTGCGGAATGGTCCCATGTCACAGCACCCGCAGTGCGGACTTCACGTTCGCCGCGATCTGCGCGTCGATCTCGGCGCGGCTCTTCTTCGTCTTCCGCTGGTCGCCCGGCACCTGGCTGTGCGAGATCCGCGAGATCACGCGGAAGATGTCGTTCGCCGCCGTCTTCCGATCGCTGACACTGGCGTACCCCTGGCCGGGCGTGAAGCGCCGGTTGCTGCCGAACAGTCGATCGTCAATCGCCTCGATCAACGCATCCTTCTCGGCCTTCTTCATCGTGTGCCTCCTCGTGGTGGTCCGTGTGGGGGACCGAACGAATCGCACGGGGGAGATCCGGCTGTCAAGAGCGGGCCGGGGGAGGGGTGGCGGGGGTTGAGCGGGTGGGCCGGGATGGGGGAGGGGGTCAGTGTGCAAGGATGCACATATATAAGGTAGGGGGATTCCAGAAAATCTGGAGTTGCCGGAAAACACAGGGGGCGGGGTGGTGGGGTTGGGGGCGATCTCCGTGACCTCCCGTGGCAACTCGCCGCCCGCCAGGGGCTCCAGGCCGGGGGGTGTCGCGCTCGATCCCGCGCCCCGTCTGCCGTTGCGTCAGGGTTGTGCAACTTAACATAATCCTCGTTATGCGTCACCTGGTCACCTAACCCGTTGATATACAACAACTTACAACACTCGCCCGCCCTGGTCAACCCTCGATCCGGACGCACCCGAGCACGTCCGGCCGGTCTCGGCTGTCACTTCGGCGCATCAACCTAGTCCGTGCGTGCGGGCGAGTCGGTCCCGCGTCTCTCTTGCGCCACTACGCAGCACGCCAACAACCCCACGACTGCGCATCCTGGCACAACTGCGAAACCTTCGAAACCTTGTGCATGAAAGCGCTTCGAGCTACAACCCGCGCCACGACTGGAGTTCGAAAGCTTCGAAAGCTTCGAAACCTTTTTTAGGGTATGACAACGCCTATAGGTACTCTTATGTACTGTTATATGCGTCTTTCCTAGTCTCGCGTATAGAGTGGATGTAACGATAAAGGTTTCGAAGCTTTCGAAGGTTTCGCAAGGCAGTAGCGGTGCGGGTTTGCGTGCGAAAGGATGAGCGCCAGAAGGTTTCGCGAAGGTTTCGCGCGTTTCACCTGGGAACGTCGCCCCCAACCCTCGGATCCTGGGTTGTGCAGACTTGCACAACTCCGACCGATACCATAGATTGAAGGCACGAGCTACCCACGTCCACCATTGACCGGAGTCATACCGTGACTGCAACGCCCATAGTTTCCCTGCACACCGTCGCAGCCAACCCGGCCGGGTTCACCACTGCGACCCTCCGCGCCGTGCTGGCTCGGTTGAACGCCCGCCCGTTGACGCCCGCCCTCCGCACTGCCCGCGCCGCAATCGTTCGCACCCTTTTCGCTCGGGGTGCATGATGCCGCGCCGCCAAACTCTTACCGTCTCCGTGACGGCCGACTCCGACCGTGGCGAACGTCGCGGCTTCTTGGCTTGGCTGCACAATGGCTACGCCCTCCGTGGCACGTTGGCCGAAGATGGCACCTTCACGCACGTCGCCGAGGACACGGGCGATAATGACGCGTACACCTTGACCGTCACCCGCTCGGAGGGTTGAACCGATGCACGCCATGATCTCGGCTGAAGACTGCCCCAAGCTGTCGCCCGCCCTCCTCACCCTCGCCGACCCCCCGCCGCCCGCCGCGGCACTGATCGACCCGGCCGACAAGTGGAACGGGTGGACGTGTCCCCTCGTCACCCGCGCGGGCTTGCTCGAACTGCTGGCCGTGCCGCCCTACAACGGTCCCGACGGTTGGGCGCGGCTGATCGAGGAGACGGCCGACACCGTGACCGTCGAAGCGGATGAGCGGGACGAGCCGTACACCTTCGCCAAGGTGACGACTCCTTACGGCCGCGAGTGGATCGACCTTCG
>CALJKZ010000445.1 GCA_937983085.1 uncultured Gemmatimonadales bacterium | reverse complement strand
CCCGGCGAGGAGTCCCAGCGTGACGCTCTCGGTGAGCATCTGCCGGATGAGTCGCCACCGACCGGCGCCCATGGCGGTGCGGACGGCCACCTCGCGCTGCCGTTCCTCGGCCCGACCCAGGAGGAGGTTGGCGATGTTGGCACACGCGATGAGAAGACCGAAGAGGGTCACCACCGCGAGAATCTTCACCAGCTGTCGGTCCGTGGGGCCGGGGAAGAACTCACCGACGGTCTGGACGACGAAGCCCACGTTGCGGTTCGCCTCTGGAAACTCGGCGACGAGGCGGGCCTCGGTGGCATCGACCTCGCGTTGGAGTTGCTCGGCGGAGACTCCGTCTCTCATGCGCAGAAACGTGATGTGGCCGGGCGAGGCCCGATCCTCGACCAGCCCGTCGAAGTTCGACGGGCGAAACGCGTGGACGTTGGCCGGGACCATGTCGAAGTCCTCGGGCATGACGCCGATCACCGTGTAGGTCTCGCCGTCCAACACCACCGTGAGGCCCAGGACGTCGCGGTCCCCGAGGAAGCGGCGCTGCCAGTAGTCGTACTCGAGGACAAGAACCCTGCCCGAGCCCTCCACGCCCTCTTCCGCCCGAAAGCCGCGTCCGAGAGTCGGCGCTACGCCGAGGACGTCGAAGAGGGAGGGGGTGGCCACGACCACGGTGAGCTGCTCGGGGCGATCGAGACCAGTGAGGTTGCTCCGCTCCACGGTGTAGGCCGTCGACGCCTCGACGCTGGCCGCGGCCTCGACGATGTCCCGGTAGTTGGGGATGGAGATTCCGCCGGCCATCTCGATGGGATCCCCGGTGCCCAGCGTGCGAACGAGGACGAGCTCGTCCTGGTCGGCGTACGGAAGGGCCTCGAAGAGCCACGCATTGAGGAGGGAGAACATGGACGCGTTGGCGGCGATGCCGAGGGCGAGGGAGAGCACCGCCACGGTGGAGACGACCGGCGACCGCGTAATCATCCTCACCCCGTACTTCATGTCCTGCAGCAGCGTCGACACGTCGTCGTCCTCCGGGTCCCCGAGACGGCTGGAAAGGCTGGACGCGCGGCCGCTCCCGGACCGCCCCGTCACTCCGGCGGCCCTACGAGAACGGAGCGGGGGTCGGTTTCGCGCGACGGCCTCCGCTTGCGCTTTACCCTTGGTACCGATATATCCACCGTAGATATATTCACGATGGATACTTTTGGAGTGACACCATGGGTGACTCGAAGGCGGACGCGCTTCCGCTCCGGCGACCGGTCTTCCACATCCTCCTCGCCCTGAGCTGGGACGAGCTGCATGGCCTGGGCATCGCCGACGTCGTGGAGCGCGACACCGCCGGGTCGGTGGAGCTGGGCCCCGGGACCCTGTACCGCTCGTTGAAGGAGATGACGGAGCGGGGACTGGTGGCGGAGGTGGACGCACCCGACGGCGCCGATCCCCGCCGGAAGTACTACCGGGCGACGGAGCGGGGACGATCGCTCGTCGCTGCCGAGGCCGGGCGCCTCGCCTCCATCGTGAGCCTGGCCCGCGCCCGTGACGTTCTACCGGACGGCGCGTGAGCGGCTCCGGCTCCGGCATGGGTGACCGGTATCTCCGACTCCTCCTGTGGCTGTGCCCTGCGGCGTTTCGCACTCGGTACGGTGAAGAAATCGTGGAGTTGTCACGGCACCGCGTGCGGACGGCGACGACGCGATGGGATCGGAGCCGCGCGTGGATGGTGGTCACCACCGACCTCCTGCGGGCGGCCGTGGCGGAGCGCACCGGTCGTCGGCTTCCGTTGCGGATGCGCGAATCGGGAGGACGGCGACGAAACGACAATGACTCGAGGGAGGGGATGATGGATGTGATTCTCCAGGATCTGCTGGGTGTGCTCCGACGCGTGCGAAGGACGCCGGGGTTCTCCATCATCGCCATCGTGATCGTCGCGCTGGGCATCGGGGCGAACACCGCGGTGTTCACCCTGGTCAACGCGGTTCTCCTCCGGCCCCACCCCTTCGCCGAATCCGATCGGGTGGTCCTCATCTATCAGGACTCGGACGATGGTGAACCGAGTTCGACGTCGTTTCCCGCCTATCGGGACATGACGTCGTTCGACGATGTCTTCCATGCCGTGACCGCCTGGTCGCCGACGAGCGTTTCGTGGGTCCGTGAAGACGGGCAGACGGAAGCCAACGTGGAGTTCACCACGTCGAGCCATCTGGAGGTCGTGGGGCTCGCCCCGACCATGGGCCGGTGGTTCGAGCCGGCCCTGGATGTCGTCGGGGCGGGGTACTTCGCCGTGGTCAGTCACCATACCTGGCGAAATCAGATGGGAGCCGATCCCGCCATACTCGGCCGAGTGATCCGCCTCAACGAGAGGCCGGTCACGATCATCGGAGTCGGACCCGAGGAGTACGTCGGACCGGGAGACCCGCTCATCACCGACTTCAGCCTCTCCATCTCGTCGGTCGAAGTCGGTGGCACACGGCGCGTCGGCAACCTCGATCGGCGTGAGGACAATTGGTACACGGTCATGGCCCGGCTGGCTCCGGGTGTAACGGTGGACCAGGCCCAGGCGGCGATGACCGTTCTCGCCACGCGCCTGGCGGAAGAGTATCCGGACATCAACGAGGGCAGGGACATCACCGTGTTCGGGGCCTCCGACGTTCGCGTACATCCGGGGACCGACGGTTTCATCGCTCCCGTCAGCGCGGTGATCATGGGAATTGCAGGGATCGTGCTTCTCCTGGCGTGCAGCAACCTCGCGAATCTCCTCCTGGCCCGGGGGATCGCCCGGACGTCGGAGGTGGCGGTCCGTCGGGCCATGGGGGCGAGTCCTCCCCGTGTCGCGGGGATCTTCCTCGGGGAGTCCCTCGTCCTCGCCGCAGGCGGAGGCGTTCTGGGCATTGCCCTCACGGCCTGGCTGCTACGCTACGCGGACAGGCTTCCGGGGTACCTGCCCATTCCCGGCCAGCTCGAGTTGACCATCGACGTCCGGGTGCTCGGCTTCACGCTCCTGTTGGTGCTCGTTTCCGCCGCCTTCTTCGGCGTGTTCCCGGCCATGCGATCCCTGAGAGCCGACCCCGCCCACGCTCTTGGCCACGAGAGCCGCTCGGTATCTCCTGGGCGGGGTGCGTCGATCCTCCAGGGAGGGCTCGTCGCCGTTCAGGTCGCCGCCTCGGTGGTCCTTCTCGTCAGCGCCGGACTCCTCGTGCGTAGCCTCACACAGCTTCAGGCCGTCGATCCCGGGTTCGATCCGACGCCCCTGGCGTACGTGCGTACTACGACCGACGTCCCGGGATTGGCGGGGGAGGACGATGCCGGCATCCTCATCGAGCAAGCGAGGGAGGCCATCGCAGGGGCTCCGGGTGTGGTCGACGCTGGCCTCACCACGAGGCCACCCGTGGGCTTCGGAGGCTCGACGACCACCGTGGTGGAGGGGTACGAGCCCGTTTCGGGCACCGGCTCCGTGGAGTTGGACTACGCGGTGGTGTCCTTCAACTACTTCGACGTCCTCGGGCTTCAGGTGATCGACGGACGTGGGTTCGGACCCGACGAGGGTTCGATGGGGGGGGCGACGATCATCGTCAACGAGGCAGCCGCCCGGCGCTTCTGGGGTGGTGACGCCGTCGGGGGACGGGTCCGACCCCAGTCGCGCCAAGACGATTGGAGGCAGGTCGTCGGCGTGGTGTCCGACTACTCGGTGGAACAACTCGGCGATGTGTCCACGCCGATGCTCTTCTACCCCATGGGACGATCGGGAACGACGTCGGCGTACATCGTCGCTCGGAGCGCCACCACCGGGGACGACATCCTGCCCACCATGCGTTCCGGACTTATCGACGTGAACCCGGCACTGCCCATACCGGAGATCGACACCATGGAGCGCCGTCTGGGAGCGGCGCTGACGACTCCGCGCTTCACTGCGGCCCTGCTGGGCGCCTTCGCCCTTCTCGCCGTCCTGTTGGCGAGCCTCGGGATCTACTCGGTGGTCTCGTTCACCGTGGCCCGCCGTACGTCCGAGCTCGGCATTCGGATGGCCCTCGGCGCCGGACGGGGTCGTCTGGTGGCCAACGCCGTCCTCAAGACCCTGTCCTTCGCCTCGGTGGGGATCGTCGTGGGAATCGGTCTGGCCACGCTGGCCGTACCGCTCCTCGAAGGGTTGCTCTTCGGCGTGACGACCACGGATCCGACGGCGTTCCTCGGGGCGGTAGTGCTGCTGCTCGCGCTCTCGGCTGTCGCGGCCTGGATTCCGGCGAGACGGGCGGCCCACGCCGATCCGGTCCAGGCGTTGCGACGGAGCTGAGGCTTGCGCTGATATTACGGCCACGGTAATGTTACGCTGACCGTAATATTACCGTGCCCGTAATGACCAGCCGCCATGCCTGATTCCGCCAGCCCCCTCACGCCGGCCGTCTTCCACGTTCTCCTGGCTCTTTCGGAGGGCCCGCTCCACGGCTACGCCA
>CALJKZ010000444.1 GCA_937983085.1 uncultured Gemmatimonadales bacterium | reverse complement strand
CCCAGCTCGTTGATGATGATCTCACGGACTCTGGCCGCGGTAGGCTCACTCATCTGTGCTTCCCCCTTTTGTGCCTTGAAATGCTTCGGCTGATGGATCGTTCCAAACGAAAACGGCGGTGGCCGCGGGACTTACATGACCATCCCGCCGTCGACCGCCAGAACCTGGCCGGTAATGTAGCGCGCACCGGGCCCTACGAGAAACCGGACCACTCCCGCGATGTCTTCGGGCTCTCCGAGCGATCCCAGCGGAATCTGGCCCTTGAGCGCTTCCACCTGGTCGTCGGTCAACTCGTCGGTCATGTCCGTCCGGATGAAGCCGGGCGCGATGGCGTTGCACCGCACCCCACGGGAGGCCAACTCCTTGGCCACCGACTTGGTCAGGCCGACCAGACCTGCCTTGGAGGCGGCGTAGTTCGCCTGCCCGGCGTTGCCCATGAGTCCGACCACCGAGGTGATGTTGAGGATCACACCGTCTCGCCGCTTCATCATTCCGCGGGTGACGGCGCGCGTGAAGTTGAACGCGCCCTTGAGGTTGGCGGCGATCACCTCATCGAATTCCTCGTCCTTCATGCGCAGGAGGATGTTGTCGCGGGTGATGCCCGCGTTGTTGACCAGAACACCCACCGGTCCCAGTGCCTCCTCCACCGCCTTCACGGTCGCGGAGACCTGTTCGGGATCGGCCACGTCGCAGGCGTAGCTCTGGTGGCCCTCACCCGGCAAATCGGCGGCCGCCGCTGCGGCGCGCTCGCCGTTGCGAGCGACCACCGCCACCGTGGCGCCTCCCTCGGCCAGGGAATGGGAGATGGCGAGGCCGATGCCTCGCGAACCACCGGTGACGATTGCGATGATGCCGTCCAGTTCCCCTGCGCTCATTCCGTGCCCTCCCAGGCGGCGATGTCGGCGGGCTCTCCGAGCCACGTGCTCGGGAGGCCCTTGGCGTTCCGACGATTCAGCGTCGAAAGGACCTTGCCGGGACCGAGCTCCAGAAAGCGGTCCGCTCCGTGGGTGACCATCCGGCTCACCGACGCCGCCCAACGCACGGGGGACGTCAGCTGCTTCACCAGGAGGTCCCGGGCCATGGCGCCCGTTCGAATGGGCTCGGCCGTGGCGTTGGAGTACACCGGGTAGGCCGGATCGTGGAAGGTCAGCGACTCGAGGTGCTCGCGGAGGCCGTCGGCGGCGGGCTCCATGAGGGGCGAATGGAAGGCCCCGGAGACCTTCAGCTCGACGACCTTCTTCGCTCCGGCCTCCGTGGCGAGTGCCATGCCTTCCTCCACCCCCTGGAGGTCGCCGCTGATGACGACCTGACCGTCGGAATTGAAGTTGGCCGGTACGCAGATCCCCGCCTCCACCCGCGTGCAGACGTCTTCCACCGAGTGGTCGTCGAGCCCGAGGACGGCCGCCATGGTGCCCGGCCGGGTGACGCCCGCTTGATGCATGAGTTCTCCGCGGAGCCGCACCGCGCCCAAGGCGTCTTCGAAGGCCAAAGTGCCGGCCGCGACGTGGGCACTGAACTCACCGAGGGAGTGACCCGCCGCCATCTCCACCGGGGGCAGCCTGCCTTCCACCACGCGCAGGACCGCTACCGCGTGGGTGAGGAGGGCGGGCTGAGCGTTCTTCGTGGCGGTGAGCTCGTCCTCGGGGCCTTCGGCCATGAGGCGCGACAGCGAGAAGCCGAGAGCGTCGTCGGCGGCCTCGAGGACCGCCGCCGCCTCGGGGTACGAGTCCGCCAGTTCGCGGGCCATACCGACGTGCTGAGATCCCTGTCCGGGAAAAACGAGTGCGAGTGCCATGATGGGATGTGCTGCGAGACGTGTGTCGGGCGGCTACATGCGGATGGTCATAGCGCGCCAGGTCAGTCCGGCACCGAAGGCGACGGTGAGGATGTTGGCGTCGGGACCCGCCCGGCCCTCCTCGATGGCCTCGTCCAGGGCGATGGGCACCGTCGCCGAGCTCATGTTGCCGTATCGATCGACGTTCACGAAGACCTTGTCCATGGGAATCCCCGCGTACTTCGCCGTGGCTTCGATGATGCGGATGTTGGCCTGGTGCGGCACCAGGAGGTCCACGTCGGCAGCCGTCCATCCGGCCTTCTTGAGCGCGATGTCGCATGCTTCGGCCATGGACCGCACGGCGTTCTTGAAGATCTCCCGACCCTGCATCTTCAGGAGGTGCCGGCCTTCGTCCAGGACGGACTGGCTGAGGGGGTCCACTGCCCCGCCGCCGGGCCGATACAGCAGCTCGGCCAGATTGCCGTCGGACTGGAGGTGGGAGGAGAGGATTCCCCGGCCCGACCCGTTGGACGGCTTGAGGACCGCAGCGCCTCCGCCGTCGCCGAACAGCACGGCCGTAGTCCTGTCGTCCCAGTCCAGAATGGCGCTCATCTTCTCAGCGGCCACCACGAGGGCAACTTCGCCCCGTCCGGCAGCCAGGTACCCCTCGGCCATGCTCAGGCCGTACATGTGACCCGTGCAGGCGGCCATGACGTCGAAGGCCAGGGCATTGGTGCACCCAAGAAGGGCCTGCAGGTCACAGGCCGTCGAGGTGAGCCAGCGGTCGGGCTTGCCCGTGGAGACGATGACGAGATCCACCTCCCCGGGCTCGACGTCGGCCCGCTCCATGGCGACGCGGGCGGCCCGCGCCCCCAGCTCGGCAGCGCCGATGTCGTCCGGCGCGATCCGGCGCTCACGGATCCCGGTGCGGGTGCGGATCCACTCGTCAGACGTGTCCATCCGCTTCGCGAGGTCGTCGTTGGTGACGACGTTGTCGGGCAGGAACCGCCCTGTGGCGGCGATCTCGGCAATCGGGGTCGGCTTCTTCATAACTGCAGATCCTCCGCGCTGTGGCGCACGAGGTCGGAGCGAACGGCCCGGGCCGCGACAGCCAGGGCATTCCGGATGGCCTTGGGCGGGGACTCACCGTGGCAGATGATGGACACTCCGCCGAGACCCAGGAGTGGGGCGCCGCCGTATTCCGCGTAGTCGAGGACCCGGAAGACGTGCTCGAGGTCGAGGGCGTCGTCGTCGACGGCGTCCAGCTCCTTGCGGAGCAGATTCACGATGTATCCCGCCACGGACTCGTAGAACTTCAGGAGTACGTTGCCCACGAAGCCGTCGCAGACGATGACGTCGCATCCGCCTCCCACGATGTCCCGGCCCTCGATGTTGCCACTAAAGTTGATGCCCTTCTCGGCGGCCACGACCTCACGGGTTTCGATGGTGAGCTCGTTTCCCTTCCCGGGCTCCTCGCCGATGTTGAGCAGCCCCACACGCGGCTCGGACCGCCCCATGGTGTCCTTGGCGTAGACACTCCCGAGGTGGGCGAACTGGACGAGGTGCTGGGGCTTGCATCCAATGTTCGCGCCTGCATCGAGGAGGAGCGACAGCTCACCGGCGGTGGGCAGGAGGGCTCCCACGGGCGGGCGCTCCACCCCCGGCAGGGGACGCAGGGTAAAGAGGGACGACGCCATGACGGCGCCGGTGGAGCCGGCGCTCACGAACGCATCCGCCTCCCCGTCCTTTTGCATGCGGAGCCCGACCACGATGGACGAGTTGGGCTTGCGGCGAACCACCGCAGCCGGTGAATCGTCGGCCGTCACCCGATCGGGCGCGTGGCGGACGTGAAGCGACGCGGGGATGTCCCCGTGGCGCTCCAGCTCCTGTCGGATGGTCGGCTCGTCTCCCACCAGGACGATCTCGACGCCCTCCGCGTCCCGGAGCGCCATGAGGGCTCCCTCGACCTCGGGGGCCGGCGCCAGATCGGTGCCCATGGCGTCCAGGGCGATCTTCATGGTGCTTCCCCCGGAATACGGCCGGGCGCCGCCACTCAGTCTACGTCGACTTCGAGTACGGGCTCGCCCTTGTAGTGGCCGCACGTAGGACAGACCCGGTGCGGCCGCTTGGCATCGCCGCACTTGGGGCACGTGTGAACGGCCACGTCTTCGGCCTTGTAATGGGTGCGGCGCTTCCGCTTCCGTTGCTTCGTGGTGCGTTTCTTGGGAACGGCCATCGCAGCACTCGCTCTTCAGTTCCCGGAGCGCCGCCCAACGCGGGTCGGCCTCGTCGGTGGTGCATTGGCAGGACCCCTCGTTGAGGTTCTGACCGCACTGAGGACAAAGGCCTCGGCACTCCGGTGTGCAAACGACAAAAGGATTTACAGCGAGGACCACTTCCTCGCGTACTGCGGTGCTCAACTCCAACTCTTCTCCGACGGGCTCCAGAGCATAGGCCCCGCCGTCTTCGTCCTCATCGGCATCCTCGACGAAGACCATGGTGAGCTCTTCTTCGAACTCCGTGTCGACGCGCTCGAGGCAGCGGCGACACTCTTGTACCAACGTCCCTTCGACGTTGCCCCGAGCCACGACCTCACCGGTCCCGGCGTACGTGGCCCGGACGCGCATCTTCACATCGTCCGCCCACGCCAGGTCGGTG
>CALJKZ010000443.1 GCA_937983085.1 uncultured Gemmatimonadales bacterium | reverse complement strand
ATCATCAACACGCCCACGGCGGTGCTCATTGGCGCCGTGTACGGCTTCATGCCGCTGATGGTGCCGCCCATCTACGTCAGCCTGGAGAAGCTGGACCGGCGGCTGCTGGAGGCCTCGGCGGACCTCGGCGCGCCGCCGATGAGGCGGGGCATCACCACGTTCTCCAGCGGCGTGACCTCACCGAGGAGGTGGTGGAACTGGAAGACGAAGCCGATGCGCTCGTTCCGGACGCCGGCCAGCTCCTCGTCGTCGAGTCCCGCCACCGACCGACCGCCGATGAGGACCTCGCCCTCCGTGGGCCGATCGAGGGCTCCGAGGAGGTGCAGGAGGGTCGACTTTCCCGCACCGCTGGCCCCGACGATGGCGACGGCCTCGCCGCGGGAGAGCTGGAAGTCTACGCCGCCGAGAATGGTGAGTTGACTTCCGTCGCCCCCGACAAAGCGCTTCACCAGACCTTTGGCTTCCAGGGGGAAGGCTTCCGCGGTCGCGCCGTGTGCCATTCCGGACCCGGCGGCGTCGAACTCGTGGTCCGCCGTCATCGGGTCCTCCGCGCCAGCGCCATTCATGGCCTACTCATGACGGATGGCGTCCACCGGCTCCAGCTTGGACGCCTGGGACGCCGGGTAGATGGTGGCCACGAAGGACACGCCGATGCTGCACACGATGATGAGGCTGATGTCGAGAGGGTTCAGCGTGGCCGGGAGATGGTCCACGAAGTAGACGTCACCGGGAATCTTGATGAGCTCGAAGCGGTCCACGGCCCACGACAGACCCACGCCGACGGCGGCTCCGATGGCCGTCCCGATGACTCCGATCCACACGCCCTGGATGACGAAGATCCGGAGGATGCCCTTCTGCGTCATGCCCATGGTGCGGAGGATGCCGATCTCCTTCGTGCGGTCGGCCACCACCATGACCAGGGTGCTGACGATGTTGAAGGCGGCCACGACGACGATGAGGAAGACGATGACGCCCAGGGCGTACTTCTCGAGCTCGAGAGCGCTGAACAGCGCCTGGTTCCTCGTGATCCACGAATCGACGGTGTAGGGATAGCCCAGGCGTTCCTCGAGAGCGGCGGCCGTCTCGTCGGCCCGATCGGCGTCCGCCGTCCGTACGCCGATCCCGCTGGCGGTGCCGTCAGGGAGTCCGAGAAGATCCTGCGCCCCCGCCAGCGTCGTGTAGATGTTGGAGAGGTCGTACTCGTACATCCCCGTGGTGAACGTCCCGGTGACTTCGAACTGCCGGAGCGTGGGCTGGAACGAACCGAACATGTCCGCCTTCAGGTTCTCCATGGACATGACGACCATGGTGTCGCCCGGGAAGACACTCATCCGGTCGGCCAGCACCGAGCCCACGAGGAGCGGGGGCAATCCGGACGCCGGAGCGTTCAGGTCCAGTGCCCCACCGATGATCTTCTGCTCCATCTCCGTCGCGGCCACGCCTGAGGTGTCGACGTCGACGCCGAACAGGTAGGCCGGCTGGGAGTAGTCGCCGCCGTCCATGACCAGGGTCACGCTGGACATGGCGAAGGGAGCGGCAGCCACCACCCCGTCCATGGTGCTGATGCAATCGATGACCCTCTCCTCCTTCCCGAGCTGGAGGCTCTGGTTGTACTCGAGGACGTAGAGCTGGGTCGTCGATTCGAGGATCTTGCTCCGGAGCTCCCCCTGCATCCCCGTCATGACGGAGATGACGGTGATGAGCGCGGCCACCCCCAGGATGATGCCCCCCAGAGCGATCCACGTGATGAGGGACAGCAGAGCCTGCCCCCGGCCCGCCTTCAGGTAGTGGCGTGCGATGAACCAGTCGAGGGCCGTGGGAGGCCCCGCGAGCACGACCATCTTCAGTCCGGCGAAGATCGCCGGCCCCAGGCGCACCAGGAAACGCAGTGCCCTGAAGGCGAATCTCACTCTTCGTTCCGCAGCATGGGGAAGAGGATGACGTCGCGGATGGTGGGTTGGCCGAGGAGCATCATGACGAAGCGGTCGACGCCCATGCCCACGCCCCCGGTGGGAGGCATGCCGTATTCCAGGGCCCGGATGTAGTCCTCGTCGATCTGCTGGGCTTCGTCGTCACCCGCCTCGCGCAGCGCCACCTGGGCCTCGAAACGCTCGCGCTGATCGATGGGGTCGTTGAGCTCGGAGAAGGCGTTGAAGACCTCGGCTCCGCCCATGTACAGCTCGAACCGCTCCGTGAGTCGCGGATCGTCGCGATGGGGCTTGGCCAGCGGGCTGAGCTCCTTCGGGTGATCGATGACGAAGGTGGGCTCCGTGAGGCCGGGCTCCACCAGCTCGCCGAAGAGCTTGTCGATGAGCTTACCCCTGCCGGCGCCGTCCAGGTCGGGCACCTTCCGGCGCTCGGCCTCTTCCCGCAGGGCGTCCTCGTCCATCTCGTGGACGTCGCGGCCCAGGGCCTCGGACAGGCCCGAGACGAGACCGAGTCGACGGAACGGCGTCTGCACCGTGAGGTCGTGACCGCCGAAGGTCACCTCCCGCGTTCCCATGACCTCGTCCAGGACGTGCACGATCATGCGCTCGCACAGGTCCATTTGATCTTCGTAGTCCGAGAAGGCCTGGTACCACTCCAGCATGGTGAACTCGGGGCTGTGCACCCGCGACAGGCCCTCGTTCCGGAAATCCTTGGAGATCTCGTACACGCGGTCGAGGCCACCGACGATGAGCCGCTTCAGGTACAGCTCATCGGCGATCCGCAGGTACATCGTCTGATCGAGGGCGTTGTGCCGCGTCACGAAGGGCTTCGCCGAGGCGCCGCCGTAGAGAGGCTGGAGCACCGGGGTCTCCACCTCGAGGAAGCCCTCGTCGTCGAGGAAACGCCGTAGCTCGGTGATGACCCGGGAGCGGAGACGGAAGACCTCGCGGACCTCGGGGTGCACGGCCAGGTCGGCGTACCGCTGCCGGTACCGGGTCTCCTGATCGGCGAAGCCCGAGTGGACGATGCGTTCACCCGTCTCGGGGTCCGATTCGACCTTGCCGAAGGGAAGCGGTCGCAGCGACTTGGCGAGCAGCGTCCACGACTCGACCTGGACGGTGACCTCGCCAGTGCGCGTCCGGAACGTAGGCCCTTCGGCGCCGAGCCAGTCGCTGACGTCCAGAAGGCCCAGGGTCTCGAAGGAGTCCTCGCCCAGAACGTTCTTCCGGAAGTAGAGCTGGATGCGTCCCGAGGCGTCCTCGAGGTGGGCGAAGATGGATCGGCCCATGTCGCGCCAACCCACCAGTCGGCCGCCGACCTTCACCCGCTCCCCGTGTCCCTTGTCGTCGAGGGTCCCACCCTCCTCCGCGGCTTCGAAGGCCCCCACGGCCCCGGCGGCATCGGCGGAGCGCTCGTAGTTGTAGGCGAAGGGCTCGATTCCCTTCGCCCTCAGCGCCTCGAGCTTCTCCCGGCGGTGGCGGAGGACCTGGCTCAGTTCTTGGGGTGCTTCCGTGGTGGTTTCGCCCATCAGGTGGCCGCCGCTGCTCCCGCTTGCTTCAGGTACGCTTCGATGAGGGGGTCGAGCTCGCCGTCCATGACCGCGTGGACGTCGGTGATCTTCAGTTCCGTGCGATGATCGTTGACCATCGTGTAGGGCTGGAAGACGTAGGACCGGATCTGGCTCCCGAAAGCGATATCGCTCATGCCCTCCTGGAGTTCCTTCTTCGCGGCCTCGCGCTCCGCCATCTCCCGCTGATAGAGGGCCGCGCGGAGCATCTTCATGGCGGTGCTCCGGTTCTTGTGCTGCGAGCGCTCCTGCTGGCACGCCACCACGATGCCCGAGGGCTCGTGGGTGATCCGGACGGCCGAGTCGGTCTTGTTGACGTGCTGGCCCCCGGCTCCCGAGGCCCGGTACGTGTCGATCCGGAGGTCGGACTCGTCGATCTCGATTTCGATGTCGTCGTCCACCATGGGATAGACGAAGACGCTGGCGAAGGACGTGTGCCGACGGGACTGGGCGTCGAAGGGAGAGATGCGGACCAAACGATGCACGCCTGCCTCGGCCTTGAGGTAGCCGTAGGCGCTCTCACCCAGGATCTCGAAGGTCGCGTTGCGGATGCCGCCCTCTTCGGCGGGCTGGAGGTCCAGGACGTTCACCGAGTAGCCCTGACGCTCGGCCCAGCGGGTGTACATCCGCATGAGCATCTCGGCCCAGTCCTGGGACTCGAGGCCGCCTGCTCCGGGATGGATGGTGACGATGGCCTCGCGGTGGTC
>CALJKZ010000442.1 GCA_937983085.1 uncultured Gemmatimonadales bacterium | reverse complement strand
CATGCGGCCGTGTCCTGCGCGTTGCGGACGGCACACGGAGTGTCCCTGCTACTTTGGGCGTCGCTCCGCGCGTACTCGATTTGTCAACATTCTCCGTGCCTGGCCCGTTGCACGGACGCACCCAATGGCTACGGCTCGTCGACGACGATCTCGTCGTGGCTCGGATCGAGCTCGACCGCCACCTGCTGGCCGCTCGAGCCGCTCAGATAGAGAGCCTCGAGCACGTCGTCCTCGACGAGCTGCTCCAGATCGGCCGTGCTCATCCGGATACCGCCGGGGCCCGGATCGACGACGGTCACGAAGCCGGTGCCGGTCACCGGGTCGTACTGGAAGCGCGGCACGCCCGGGTTCGTCGAGTCGTGCACGGCGTAGACCGGACCGCTGAAGACACCGCGGATCTGCAGAACGTCGGAGCCCTCGGCCACCAGGGGTACCTCGGGGTCCGACGAGCCGTCGAGAATACGCCGCTCGGCGGGCACGTCGTTGACCACCACCAGGGCGACGTCGCCGGGCAGGCCGCCGCGGCCGGCCATCCGCGCCCAGCGCAACAGCGGACCCTCGCCGGGGCGCAGCGACTGCTGCAGCGTCCCGAGGTGCAGCTGGGTGTGGAACAGGCGGTTGCCGGCGTCGAAGAAGCCGAGCACCACCACCATGACCAGCAGGGTCAGAAGGAGACCGACGAGCGCCTCGGCCAGGCTGTAACCACGCTGTCGGAGACCGTGCACACTCTGTGGATCTCGTCTACGCACGGTGTCGACGCCCCTTCGTTCGTCAGTAGGCCCGGATGGAGTGAAGAACCAGTCGTTTGGGCGTGCCGAGCATCATCGACGCCCGGAGCCCCTGGGTCTCGACGGTCACTTCCTTGAGGTGGACGTAGCCCACCGGTGTCGTGGCCTCCAGCGGATCGTCGAGCGAGACCTTTCCCGGCTCGGCGTCCAGCAGACCCGCGAGACCGAACTGGCGGACGCGGCTCACTCGAGCCCACCGCGCGCCGGGCTCGCCGCCGGTGGCGATCCACTGGCCCGGGTCGGGAGCGCCGGGGGCGTAGGTGACCCACTGCGCTGTGGCGGTCGATTCGGTGCCCGCCTCGATCCTCAGGCGATCACTGTTGAAGGCGGCGCCGAAGTACTGCCCGGTCGCGGTGCGCCCGTTGGTGGTGCCCTTGGTGAAGTCGCGGCCCTCGAAGGTGCTCCGCACCGAGCGGACGACGACGCCCATGACGGACACGCACATCACCAACAGGATCGTCATCGCGACGAGCACCTCGACCAGCGACACGCCGCGCTCACGGCCGCGGCGCACCCGCCGGGCACGACCAGCAGGCGCTCCGGGGGTCGAGCTCGAACCGGTTTGCCGGGACTTGGAGGCGATCATGGGCGTTACATAGGGCAAAGCACGTGCCATTCCGGCACCCTGACCGCCCGAAACCGTAGAGAGGCCTTTGGCGATTGCGTTGCCGCACACACCAGGAACCCCATCTCCCCGCGCCTCGACTAACGTTATGTGTCAGTCAGTGACGTTTATTGAGAGATTGGCGTGTCGTTTTTTGTCGATTTGAGAGCTGTTCAGTAGTGCCACTACTAGGGGTGGCGTATCGACGACGGGGGGCGGCCCGGAGTCGGCAGGGGCAGGCAGACCTAGGCGGCCTGCTTGCCGCCGTGCTGATCGTTGGCCGGGGCCTTCTCGCTCCAGCCGCTCTTGCCGAAGCCGAAGGAGTGGGAGACCAGGGTCTCGAACTCCACGGCCAGCGCGGCGATCGGGCTGGCGACGCTGGCGACGGCGCGCGACAGCAAGCTGCGGCCGCGGGTCATCTCCTCCGCGTAGTCCCAGACCTGGCTCCGCTCGAAGCCGATGTCGGCGAGGATGCGGTCGTCCATGGCCAGCAGGTCCTGCACCGTGCGGCGGCGGTCGAAGTCCTCCCGCCAGCGGCGGGCGACGCGATGCCAGAAGCCGCGAACCTCGGGAACGTTCTCCCGCGAGGTCTCGATCGCCTTGGCGTCGATGTTGCTGCGGTGCAGGCCGATGTCGGCCAGGTCGCGATCGTTGAGCGCGGCCAGCGCAGCCAGGGTGCGGCGGCGGCTATAGGCGCGGCGCAGCTTCGCGACGAGCAGGTTGAGGCCGGTAACGTCGGCGATGCCGCCGGCCAGCTTGACGAGGAAGGAACGCATGGCAGCGGCCTGCAGACGCCGGGCTTCCTGGACCAGAGCGAAGGTCTTTTCGCTCGTCACGCCGAGCGGGCTCTCGCTCCGCAGCGTGGCGATCTCACTAGCCGTAAGGCGCTTCATTGGTATTCTCCGATACAATCAGTTTCTTTTGAGCTTTGGCGTACCGGGGCGGCGGCCGGCTCGTACGTTGTTCCATAACGGGGGTCGTCGTCTCCGGTGACCCAGAGATAGGCGACGCCAGCCATGCGTAGCAGGGGGTCTTTTTGCAGTGCAGCATTGCGCGCGCGGCATGTCTTCGAAAGGTCACGATTGAAAGCCTGAAGCGCGCGCTTGCGCTCGCTTTGCGGCGCTTCTAGCTTGGCCCGATGGATGGATCGAAAACTGCCGCGGCCAGCGCGGCAAAACGGCTGGCGGCGCTGCGCGCGGAGCTCGAGCGCCAGGGCGCCGAGGGCTTCCTGGTGCCGCGCTCCGACGAGCATCAGGGCGAATACGTGCCGCCGCACGCCGAGCGGCTGGCCTGGCTGACCGGCTTCAAGGGCTCCGCGGGCCTGGCGGCGGTGCTGCCCGAGCGGGCGGCGATCTTCGTCGATGGCCGCTATACCCTGCAGGTCCGCGAGGAGGGCGACGGCGATATCTTCGCGCCGCAGTGCCTGGGAGAGGAGCAGCCGCGCGGCTGGATCCGCGACAATCTCGGCGCCCGCCGCTTGGGCTTCGCCCCCTGGCTGCCCCCCCGGGCGCAGGTCCGCGGCTTCGAGGCCGCGGCGGCGCTGGCCGGTGGCAGCCTGGTGGCACTGGAGCGCAATCCCATCGACGCGGTCTGGAGCGACCGTCCGGCGCCGCCCAGGGCGCCGGCGCGCCCGCATCCGCTCGCCTATGCCGGCAAGCCCTCGGCCGAGAAGCGCGCCGAGGTCGCGGCGAGCCTGCGCGAGAAGGGCGTCAAGGCGGCGGTGCTGACCCTGCCGGACTCCATCGCCTGGCTGCTCAACCTGCGCGGCGGCGACGTCGGCCATACGCCGCTGGTGCTCTCCTTCGCGATCCTGCACGACGACGGCCGGGTCGACTGGTTCGTCGACCCGCAGAAGCTGGACCAGGAGCTGCGCGCCTGGCTCGACCCCGAGGTCGCGGCCCGGGCGCCGGGCGACTTCGGCGCCGGGCTCGACGCGCTGTCCGGCGGCAAGGTGCTGGCGGACTCGATGAGCGCGGCGGAGTGGGTCTTCCGCCGCCTCGAGGCGGCCGGCGCCGCGATCCTCGACGACAGCGACCCCTGCCAGCTGCCCAAGGCCTGCAAGAATCCCGTGGAGCTGGAGGGCGCGCGCCGCGCCCATGCCCGCGATGGCGTCGCGGTGACCCGCTTCCTCGCCTGGTTCGCCGGCGAGGCGGCGGAGCGGGCCGGCGGCAACGATCCGGTTATGGAGCTGGAGGCGGCGGAGAGGCTGGAAGGCTTCCGCCGGATGAGCCCGGAGCTGCGCGATCTCTCCTTCGACACCATCGCCGGCGCCGGACCGCACGGCGCGGTGGTCCACTACCGGGTCGACGCGGCGAGCAACCGGGCGCTCGGCAGGGACGAGCTCTTCCTGGTCGATTCCGGCGGGCAGTATCCCGACGGCACCACCGACATCACCCGAACACTTGCGGTCGGCACCCCGACGGCGGAGATGCGCGAGCGCTTCACCCTGGTGCTCAAGGGCCACATCGCGCTGGCCACGGCG
>CALJKZ010000441.1 GCA_937983085.1 uncultured Gemmatimonadales bacterium | reverse complement strand
TCGGGGCCGACGCTGGGATGCTGGTAACCGCCAGGGGGTACTCGAGGGCCGCGCTCCGTCGAGCGTACTACGGTCCCACGGACCTCGAGCTTGATGTACTGAACTTCTCGGAGCTCAAGCAGCTTCAGGGCTTCGGCGCGATCCCCTATGCGGCCGATCTCGGGTTGTTGATCCGGGCACCACTGGGCTGGGTCATCGACGCCAGCAAAGAGAAAGGTCGACGAGCGCTCCTGTATCAGCGAGGACTGGACGCGGCCGAGGCTGCCGAGACGCGAGAGTTCATCTACATCAATTGCTGGGACCGTCGGTTGGACAGTCTCACAGTCCAGGAACTGGATGAGCTCCAAGTGGAGACACTACGGAGTACAGGTTCGGTCGATATCCGATACGTGGAGTCGACCGGATCCGGCGACTCATCCTCCCGACTGCGGGTGGCTGATGTGGATGCCTACAGATGCCTAGAGGTGACTGGGTTCGTCGAGAGGGAGGACGCGATCTTCTTCGCAACCCTCCTCACACCGAGAGAGACTCAGCGGCAGAACATCCGCAGGCTTGAATCCGTTCTGCGGTACGCCATGCCGGTGAAGCTGCGCAAGGACAACTCGGCGCTGATCCGTGAGAAACAGTCACAACTGGACGAGGCCTCCGAGTCGGAACGCGTCACGCTGCTCCGAGAGATCGGGCACTGGTACCGGGATATGGGCGACCACGCCGCCGCTCGGGAGGCGCTTGAGGAATGTCTAACGCTGGAGCCCAAGGCGTACCACGCAGCCAAGGAGCTCATCCCAGTACTGATGAAGCTGGATGACAAGGCTGGTGTCGTAGAGTGGTTGGGGCGACTGCTGCGACTCGACCCTCGGAATCCGACCGTTTTTGACGACACCATCGACTTCGTTCGTCGCGGGCCAGTGGCGCCTAACGAGCTGGTCACGGTGATGGACGACGTCGCAGCCGAGCACGAGGGCGACGAACTGGTACGGGCCACCGTGGACTTCTACGTCGCGCAACTGTTGGCGCAGCGTGACTCCTTAGCCGCGATTGAGCGGGCGAGCCGAGCCGAGGAGGCGTTTCGGAGGGTGGTCCCGCGCGACCATTACGTCTTCGCCACTATACGCGAGCTGAAGCGCTCACTCAGAGAAGGCACCGAGTAAGGGCAACGAGGATGCCGAAGCGACCACGAACCCACGTGCTTGAGCGTCTCTCTCAAGCCGCACTCACCGCGGCACTTCCACCGCACTGGATCGTGCGATGGGAATCCATCGACTACGGGATCGATGGCACGGTGGAGCTAGTTGAGGAGGACGGCACGGTTACCGGGGAAGTGTTCGCAGTCCAACTCAAGAGTACGGACAAAGAGGAGGCGAGTCGGGCGCGAGTGTCGAGCTCCACGCTCTCCTACTACTCCATCTACTCGCTTCCGGTGCTTCTCGTGCTTTACAACGCTGCGGACGACCGACTCTACGTGCGTTGGGTGGACGATGTACTCGGAGATGCCGATCCGGAGACAATTCGTAGGTGGCGAAACCAAGACACCGTCGCCGTCGAATTCGCGGACACTGACGATCTTGGGATCGTTGGTGCGGAGACGTTGGCGCAGGCCACCCGAGAGTCGCTCTCCGGTCGACCTCGCCGCCCCCTTGTTGCTGTCGCGATTGGCGAGTTCGGAGCTGATCCGGACCAACCACCCGTGCGCAGTCCGGATGGGATCCGAAACCAGATTCATGACGAGACACTGGACCTGGTCTCGCGCCTGCTTCCTGGGCGGATCCACGTGGTCGATGACGAAGAGGCTGCGGATGTGTTCGTGCGCCTCACTGCAGCCACGGAGACGGCTACGCTTTCTGTCTATCTGAGGGCTCCCGAAATCCTATCACCCGATGAAGTCAGCTGGTCCGGGCCGATTCAGGAGATCCCCTATTGGGTGAGTGACCCTGGCAGCCCGTCGAAGGCGGTATCTCATGTGCTTCTTGCTATCGGCTTCGCACTTGGGCAAGAGGCGGACATTGCCGGGGCAGCGCGGCTACTCCTGATGGCGGCCCCGAGCTGTACGGAGTTCTTGTAGACTGACGAACCCGGAGCCCTTTCGCTGGCCATGGTGTTGGCTAGCGCGCGACGGGAATCGGACGCAGTGCTCTTGGCGGAGGACTTGATCGCACAGGGCCACGTGGACCTGGCCTCAAGCCTCCTGGCCGTCCCCGTGTTTGCCAAGTCTCAATCAGGAGCTGTGTCCCGGCCGGTTGCGCGCGTGCAATCCGAGTGCATCGCCGCGACCGAGGACGATACGGATCGCGGGATCCGCAGCTATAACTTGGCGAACGCGCTGCGTGCGCAGGGGGAGTATAGGAGCGCGGTCAGGGCGTACCTAACAGCTCGTCGCTACGAGCCGGAGTACATGCTTCGGCATTACTCGTGGAGGGAGCTCGCCAGCTGCTTCTTCATGCTCGGCCACTTTCAGTGGGCGGCGGAGGCGTACGGGAGAGCGCTGACATGTGATCCGCCGGAGACACCGGCTGTGGCGGGTGCCGACGACCCCGAGGAAGCCGCAAGACGCTATTGGCTGACACCGATCCGCGGGTTCTACGCGGACGCCCTCATGCATGCGGGCAGGTACGCAGAGGCCGAAGTCGAGTTCGAGAGATACAGGGCCGAGTCTGAGGAACCAGAGGGCGAGTGGCTCTTGACCGAGATGGTTCTCTCGGAACTCTTAGGCGATGGACTAATTGAGGACCGCCCGCGGCGCCGAACAGAGGCGATGGGGGCGGCATCGGTTGTCGAGCAGAAGGTCGACGCCGAAGAGTGGGAGGAGGCTCGCCAGCTGATAGAGGCCGCCGTTCCCCTCGATCCACTGGAGCCTGAGTTGTGGCGACTATCGGAGATCGTCGAAAACGAGATTGGTACACCGGCGACCCTAGTATTCAGTCAAGCGATGCTGGCCATCTCAAGCGGATCGCTCGACCCGTGGGCGACGGCCGCAATCAACTCCTTCAGCGCCGCGGCCGGTGGTCCACACATAATGGTCGCCCTCGTACTGTCCGGGTATCAGAGATTCCGAGCGAGATTCCTGGAGCGGATCGCCCACTTGCTGAGGACGGAGGGCGGGCTTTCGTCGGAGGAGGTCGGGGTAATACGAGCCGCGTCTAGGATGATCGTGGATCGAGAATTCACGCTGGCCGAAGCCAGGGACGCCGGGCTCCCGATCCCGAAGGAAATGGGTGACGGGCCGATCCCGCTCTTCTACAAGAGCGACGCGATTGCGGAGGCCGAGTGTGGGTCTTCGGACGACCATGGCGAGAGTGGATGAACATATCGGGGGCCATGACATGACGTCGGGTAAGCGGGAGGAAGAATCCGAGCGAGCCCCCAGGCGCCGATCCGACTTCTATCCGGTTCGTTCGTTGGCCGACAAGAGGAACTACAAGCGGTTTTTCAGAATCGAGCGTGATGGCTCGATCCGGGAGGCGGTACATCTTGATGTCCCGGACATGACCCACCGTGAGAGACTGATCTGCATCCACTACCTGCGGCATCTGGTCCGCCATTTCTTGAGCGTGGATGTCGGAGTCAATGAACTCGACCGCGACTGTCCCTGGGACCTCAAGCTCCAACTCAGCACGGGCGCCGAGTTCTTCCTAGAAGTGACCTCAGTCGCTGACAGCCAGAGGCATTTTGAGATCAACAAGCGAGAAGAGCGGTTTACCAAGTGGGCGCGGGAGGAGCGTATTCCCGTGCACGAACTCCGAAAGCTCGCTGATCTATTCCCGTCGGAAGTGCTGCAGAGAGTGGTGGAGCAGCAGTGCCGGGAGAGTCGGGGTCGGGAGGAACTCGTCTAAAACACGCTCCGGGAGGAGGGGGTGCGAGTATTCTTGAGTAGTA
>CALJKZ010000440.1 GCA_937983085.1 uncultured Gemmatimonadales bacterium | reverse complement strand
CGGTCCGATGACCTGCGCCTTGTACATCTTCAGGACGGCTTTGTCGCTGAACCAATACGTCCCGAAGTTCATCGCCATGGCGATGATGAAGAAGAGCACCGCACCACCCGAGCCACCCACATACTGGCCCAGGCCGACGAGGATCAGCGTCATCGCCGTCATCAAGCCGAAGACTTTGGCCATTTGCATTTCTGGATCAGCTCCTATCGGTCACGTGTCGGGGAGTATCCCCACTCCCGGAAGAGAAAGACCCCGAGGATTTCGTCCTGCCCGAGCAGCGAGGACGACGTCCTGAGTCCGGTACTGCCGCTTCGAAGGAAGCGGTCTTCGCGGAAGAGCTCCACGTTGTAGTTGTCGTTCAGTGCGATTTCTACCCTGACCCCTGCCAGCTTGTTCTCGTCCTGACCCTCGGTGGCAAAAGGTCGGAGGACGAAGATGGCGAAGACGTCGTCGCCGATGTAGCGGCCGAGTTCCACCTGGGAGAAGGTGTTGGCGGCGAAGGAGCGTCCGATGGTCTGCGCGCCGGTGAGCTGCTGGATGGACACGTAGTCGAGCGTCACCGGGAGTTCGCGAGCGAGTGCCGATCCGAGCTGGTTGGCAAAGGCGCCGCCCAGAAGGGTGAGCGTCCCCTGGCTCACCGACGACACCGCGTTGAGCTCCTGGAGCTGGCCCGCAGCCCCGCTGCTTCCACCAGGGGCCGCCCTAGGTTGGGCGAAGACGGTTGACGAGATGAGCTCGTCCGCGGCGAGGCCCGCCTCCTCGCTGGACAGCGTCACCACCGGTTGGACCAGCGTCCCCGTCACCTGTGCGTCGATGGTGATGGGTGCTTCGTCGGGACTGCGGATACGCGTGGAGGCGGCGATGGCGAGATCGGGGTTGAGGCCCGGGCGCCCGATGAACGCAATGGTCCCGCCCTCCAACTGGAAGTTCCTGCCAAGAACGCGGTGCGACCCGCGGATGGCCTCCAGATCACCGATGAGCACGAAGTCGCCCGCCGATCGGTCGTACCGCACCAGGAGGTCACCCGTCATCTCGACATTCGTGTCGATGGACCGCAACCACGTGCCCCGAGGCACCGCGAGGTCGACGTTCACCCGAAGATTGTCGAAGAAGGGGTTTCGCAGGCCGGCGAATAGCGGCTGGGAAACCAGCGCCGTGGTGTCCACCGCCAGGCCCACATCGAAGAGGAAGGGATCGCTCAGATCGACGACGCTGGCCGCCCGCTGGAGCTCGTCGACGTAGATGGTGCCCTCGTCGACGGTGAGCGCGCCCTCGGCCAGCGGCCTCGTATACGTCTCCGTCAGGGTGAACCCGCCGCTCACGTACCCCTCCATGTCGGCCCGGGAGACGGCCAGGAATCGATCGAACTCGAACTCCAGATTCAGCTCGGGATCGCGGACGGGCTCCAGAGTCAAGGTACCGGTGACGGTGGCGCGCCCGGGACGACTGGCGGCAAGCGACACGTCCACGGTCCGGTCCGGCCGGAAGCGGAGCTCGCCGTCGATTCCCTGGTGACGGACGCCGATGGCGTCGACGGACCAGGCCGCATTGCGCAGCTCCACGGTTCCCTCGGGCTCGGGGAAGCGAGGGGTGCCCCGGACGCGCACGTCGCCGGAGACCGTCCCGAGGACTCCGTCGAGCGACGTCAGATACGAGAGGGCGATGGCCGCATCGAGGGAATCGGCGGCGATACGTACGTCCATGGGCTCGTCCAGAACCCGCTGCGGGACGTCGCCGAGACCGAGATCCAGGGGCAGCGTCGCCGACCCCGTCACCACCGTGCGGACCGCGTCCCACCCCTGGACCTCGACATCGAGGGACCGATCGGAGTACCCGACGGAGCCGTCGATCCGGGTGAGCTGCATGGTGGAATAGCGGGGCCCGAGCACCGTGAACTCGCCGGTAATCTCCGGGGCGCGTGAGGTACCTCGAACCGTGAGGTCGGCACTCACGTGCCCACCCACCTGAACGTCTTCCCGCTGTGCGACGTAGAGGATCCGGTCGACCTGCAGGCCGTCGACCTGGACTCGAAAATCGCTTTGGCCCTGACGCGTCAGATCCCCGTCCACGACGAACTGCATGGGGTCCTCTCCCTCCCGGACGACCACGACGCTGTCCACGGAGACGGTGGCGTCCCCCCAACTCACCGGTCCCGCCTGGGCCAGCACCCAGTGCTGCTCGTCCACCCGCACCGACGCCTCGTCCAGTTCGATCCGCCCCCCCACCGAATCGAAGGCGAAAGAACCCCGCGCGCGGTATTCCTCGCCGGGACGCCGTACCACCTCGATACGGCCGGCCCCAGCGCGGGCGAGCATGTCGGCTTCGAAGCCCCCCCGCTCGAACTCACGGCCCTCGAAGACGATCCCGATGGCGCTGGCGCCGATCTCCCAATCGCCGAGGGTGGCGGGAAGGCTCGTGGCGGTGAAGGCGACGCGCGCGGTGTCGACCTGGTTCTGCTTGTAGGCTCCCCCCACCACATCCACGATCAGTCCGAGATCGAGGTCGTCGATGGATCCACTGACGCTTGCGGCCCCGGCGATCCGCCCCTCGAGGCGCACGTCGCGCGCCGTGGGCAACGTGTCGGGCTCGACGCCCTGGAGTCGAAGAAGCTCCCGGTCCAAGGGGCTCAACCCGTCGCTGACCAGCACAGAGTCGGGTACGCCCATGACCAGCGGCCGGAGCCCCGCCAAGGTCGGCGCCGAGAACTCCACCGTAGACGCTCCCCATCGACCGGGAAGAAGCCCGAGCCGGCCACGACCTCTCACCTCGATTCCGCCGATCCGGCCCTGCAGTTCCTCGGTGACCAGAACACCCGCCTGTACCCGTCCTGAAGCAGCCAACGTGTCCACCCGCAGCGGGCCGAGCCGTGACCGGCGGGCCGACACGGTGAATGCGACGTCCACCGAGTCCACCGTGGAGCCCGAGCCTTCCACCACGAGACTGCCGCTCCAGCGTGTCTCCGGCGGCAGACTCTGCGCCAGACGCGACAGAGGCAGGGAGTCGGCTGCGAGCGCCACGCGATAGTTGGACGCCGGGTCTCCTAGGTTGACCCGGCTGTCCACTTCGACACGCCCGAACACGGTCTCGAACTCACCACCGACGGCGAGGTCGTTGAAGGGTCCCTCGACCTGCGCAGGGCCCGAAATGCTGCCTTCGAGGCCGAGTTCGGGTGCCAGCGATGCAAAGGTGGCCAGAGCCAGGGGCCGCAGGTCGAGCACCATGTCGGTGATCCAACCCTCCCCGTCGGCGCCTCGCCAGAGGTAGCCCCGAGCCTCCACCGCAGAGGGCTCCGCGGCATCGGTCTGATGGTTGAGGAAGGCCACCACTTCCAGGCCGTCGTCCAGCCCGCCGTCGAGCTCTACCGTGGCGTCGCCCTGGCCGGCCCACGGAAACTCGGGCCAGAAGGCGGCCAGGACATCGTAGTTCAAGGGCTGGAGCCGAGCCCGGAAGTCCCGCGCCCCGCCCCCATCCGCCAGCCGCAGGTTGCCGTCGAACTCCATGGTGGTAGCCCGCCCGCCGTACCCGGTGGGGACCAGCGTCATGCGCCCTGCGCCGGTGAGGTCGTCGAGGGGGACGAACGCGACCTTGGCGCCTTCCGGCTCTG
>CALJKZ010000439.1 GCA_937983085.1 uncultured Gemmatimonadales bacterium | reverse complement strand
AGGGTGGCGGTCGTGCGGATCTCGCGAAGGAATCGGTCAGTGCCGACGGCCGACGCCAGTTCGGGCCGGAGAACCTTGACGGCCACCGGCCTCGAGTGACGTACGTCGTCGGCGAGGTACACGGTCGCCATGCCCCCCGCGCCGAGCTCGCGCTCGACGACGTAGCGTCCGTCGAGCGCCTCGTTGAGAGCGGAGATCACCGGGGCATTCATGGGAGCGGTTGTTCAGGGGCACGGGGCGCCGCAGGGTGCGGTGGGCGACGCCGCGGCGCAACCGCGAGGGAGGGCATCGCACCGTCGAGATGCTGCCTTCTCCACGACGGCATTCCTAGCACACATGCAGGACTCTCGCAGCGTTCCTGGATCGAAATCGCTGCCCGCCGAACCTTGGAATGTCACGACCATGCCCCTTCCCCGGCGGCGCGCGGTCATCGCGACCGTGGGGCTCTGCTTGCTGGCCGCATACGCCTGCAATGACTCCCCGAAGGCACACTGGAGCAGCCGTAGCCGAGTTCTGGAATCGACGGGTCGCTCCAAGAGGACGAGGAGAAGCTGGTGGGCCTAGTCTCCCGCCGAGACGTGCCCAGGGGCAGCAACGACATGATGCCCCGCAAATCTCTGCCCCTTCCTGCGGAGTTTCGCGGACCGAGCCTCTATCTCTCCGCGGTGGACACTCCACGGGGTGTCATCGGTACGCGACTGGACGACTGATGCGTGGAAGGCACCGTTCTGGAGGGAAAACCCCCACACGCGCCAACCGCCTACTCCCGACACCCCAGGGCGCGGCGTAACTCGAAATTCACCGGTCGGTCGTTCACTCGCCTCGCGCCGGTCTTGCATGCTCGAGCTCGTCGGAGTCGCATTCTTGATGGGGGTTGTCGGTAGTCTGCACTGCATCGGCATGTGCGGCCCCTTCGCGGTGCTGTGCGGCGGCAAGCGCGAGCACCTGGCCGGGTGGCACCTGGGCAAGCTCGCCACCTACGCGCTGCTTGGCGCTGTCGCGGGCGGGCTCGGAGCCATCGTCCCCGGGCCGGCGTGGCTTGCACCCGGCATCTCTGCCGTGCTCCTGACCTGGTTCGCGGCGTCCGCTCTCGGCCTGGCGCCGGAGCCGTCCGTCACCCTGCCGGGTCTGAGCCGCCTCGGGGCACGGCTCGTCGCGACCGACGGGCTCGGAAGTCGGGTCGCCTTCGGGGCCGTCAACGGTCTCCTCCCGTGCGGCCTCGTCTACGCCGGCCTGGGTCTGGCCATCACTGCTGGACGGCCGGCCTCCGGAGCCCTCGTCATGGCCGCGTTCGGTGCCGGGACCGCTCCTCTGGTCACGCTCTTCGCGCGCTCGACCGGCCTCCTCGAGAAGCGACATCCGAATCTCCACCGTGGCCTGGCGGTAGCGGCCGCTCTCGTCGGTCTCTGGGTCATCGCCCGAAGGGGCATGACGCCCCTCGTTCACTGACGCCCCATCGCAAGCAAAGGAAGATCTCCATGGTCGAAACCATGAGTCGAGTCGGCCCGGACACCCGGGTCGAGTACGACATGGACATCGTGAAGATGTTCTTCACCGCCACCGTCGTCTGGGCTCTCGTGGGCATGCTGGTGGGGGTGATCATCGCGCTGCAGTTGGCGTGGTGGCCGGCCGACCTCGGCCTGCCCTGGACGACCTTCGGTCGACTCCGGCCGCTGCATACCAACGCGGTGATCTTCGCCTTCGCCGGCAACGTCTGCTTCACGGGGATCTACCACTCCATGCAGCGCCTCCTGAAGACGCGCATGTGGAACGATACCCTGTCCCGCATCCACTTCTGGGGCTGGCAAGGCATCATCGTGGCGGCGGCCATCACGCTCCCGTTGGGTCTCACCCAGTCGAAGGAGTACGCCGAGCTCATCTGGCCCATCGACGTAGCCATCACGCTGGTATGGGTGGTCTTCGCGGTGAACTTCTTCGGGACGCTGGCCGTCCGGCGCGTGAAGCACCTGTACGTGGCCATCTGGTTCTACATGTCGTTCGTGCTGACCATCGCGGTGCTCCACATCGTCAACAGCCTGGCCATCCCCGCCACGCTCACCCGGTCCTACCCCGTGTTCGCCGGACTCACCGATGCCCTCGTGCAGTGGTGGTACGGCCACAATGCCGTCGGGTTCTTCCTGACGACGCCGTTCCTCGGCCTGATGTACTACTACCTCCCCATGGCCGCGCAGCGACCGGTGTACAGCTACCGGCTCTCCATCATCCACTTCTGGGCGTTGGTCTTCCTCTACATCTGGGCGGGCCCACACCACCTCCTCTACTCGGCCCTGCCGGAGTGGTCGCAGACGCTGGGCATGGTGTTCTCGGTGATGCTCCTGGCCCCCTCGTGGGGCGGCATGCTCAACGGACTCCTGACCCTCAAGGGAGCTTGGGACAAGGTCCGGACGGATCCGATCCTCAAGTTCATGGTCGTCGCCGTGAGCTTCTACGGCATGAGCACGTTCGAAGGGCCGATGATGTCCATCCGCGCCGTGAACGCCTTGGCGCACTACACCAACTGGGTCATCGGCCATGTCCACTCGGGCGCCCTGGGGTGGGTGGGCATGATCTCCTTCGGGATGATGTACTGGATGGTCCCGCGCATCTGGAATCGCGAGCTGGCCTTCCCGAAATGGGTGAGCCACCACTTCTGGTTGGCCACCATCGGCATCGTCATCTACACCATCGCCATGTGGGCCGCCGGACTCATGGAAGGGCTCCAGTGGCGGGCCCTCAATGACGCCGGTCAGCTGGCCAATCCGATCTTCGTCGACATCACGGCGCGGCTCAGTCCGTTCCTCTGGCTGCGCTTCATCGGCGGCACGATGTACCTCGTGGGGGCCGTCATGATGGCCATCAACTTCTGGAAGACGATCCGCGGCTCGGGAGAGCCGGTCCCGACAGCCGCCGTCCCCGTGGGCGCAGACTGAGGAGAGCGAACATGAGCGACGACAAGCAGGGTACGGACACCAAATACGGCCAAATCCATCGGCGTCTCTTCGAGGGCAAGGCCGCGGTCTTCGCCATCGCCACCACTGTGGCCATCAGCATCGGCGGAATCGTGGAGATCGTGCCCATGTTCACCGCGTCGTCGGCGTCGTGGGAGCGAGGCGACTGGGTCACGCCGTACACGCCGCTGGAAGTCGCCGGGCGGGATATCTACATCCGCGAGGGCTGCTATCTGTGCCACTCGCAGATGGTCCGGCCCATGCGGGCCGAAATCCTCCGCTACGGCGACTGGACCCGAGCCGCCGAGTATCAATACGACCGACCCTTCCTCCTGGGGTCGAGGCGACTGGGGCCCGACGTACAACGCCTGGGCGGCAAGTACCCGGACGCGTGGCACTACGAGCACATGCGCGATCCTCGGAGCACGTCGCCGGGATCGGTCATGCCGCCCTACCCCTGGCTCCTGACCGACAAGATCGACGCCGCCGACATCGCGGCGTCGGTGAGAGCGCTCGCTCGAGTAGGGACTCCGTACGCCGCCACGGACGACGCCTCTGTGGAGGCCAGCCTGCGCGACCAGGCCCAGGGCATCGTCGCCTCTCTCGAGGCGAGCGGCATCACCAGCGAGTGGGACGACGAGATCATCGCAATGAT
>CALJKZ010000438.1 GCA_937983085.1 uncultured Gemmatimonadales bacterium | reverse complement strand
GAGGCCTGGGAGGGCTCCACCACTTCGTGGGCATTCCCAGCACCGTGGGCGGCGCCCTCTGGCAGAATCTCCATTTCCTCTCACCTGCGCCCGAGCGAGAACGGACGGTCTTCATCGAGGAGATCCTGGAATCGGCGGATTTGCTGACCGAGGAGGGTGAGCGGCGCTCCGTGGGTGTGGAGTACTTCGAGTTCGGGTACGACGACAGCATCCTGCACCACCGGGACGACATCGTTCTGTCGGCCACCTTCCGTCTCACGCCCGCGCCTGTGGACGAACTGCGGCGCGTCATGCGGGAGAACCTCGAATGGCGAGACGAACGTCACCCCGACCTTTGGCTCTATCCCTGCGCTGGATCGATCTTCCAGAAGCTCGAGGGCATCGGCGCCGGCCGTCTCATCGACGAGGGCGGGCTCAAGGGCCACGTACACGGAGCCGCCGGGATCTTCCACAAGCACGCCAACATCATCGTGAACCTCGGCGGCGCTACGTCGGCGGAGGTCCGTACGCTTATCGATCTGGCGCAAACGACGGTGGCCAGGGAAACGGGCTACCACCTCGTCCCCGAGATCGCGTTCGTCGGCGAGTTCTGAGGTGACACCCACCGAACTGCGGGACTACCTCTACGAGAACATTCCCTTGGCGCGGGCCATGGAAGTGGACGTCGAGGTGGCGGGGCCCGAGCCGGTGGTCCTCACCGCCCCCCTGGAGCCCAACACGAACCACCGCTCGACGGCCTTCGGTGGCAGTGTCTCGACCCTCGCCACCCTGGCAGGGTGGGCGGCGGTCCACCGACGCCTCACCGCCGAGGGACGAACGGCGCAGGTGGTCATCCAGAGCGGAACCACCGACTACGTCCTCCCGGTGCGCGGCGCCTTCCGAGCCGTGTGCGAGGGGATCGAGCCTGCGCAGTGGCACCGGCTGAAACGGGCCTTCGACCGCTCCGGGAAAGGTCGAGCGGTCGTCGAAGTCCGCGTCGAAGTCGGTGGGCGGAGCGTGGCACGCTTCGAGGGAGCGTACGTCGCCATCCGGTTGGACTGAAGCCTCTGTTTCAGCCCGTCCCGGCCAACTCCGACAAGGTGCCCGTATGGATGTCGTGGCCTCCCTCGTACACCACGTGTCGGACGTTCAAGCCCGCACGCTCCAGGCCCTCGGCCTCGGCGGCGGCCAACTCCTCGGACTGGAGAGCGCCGTCTTCGGTACCCCTCACCAGGACGACGTCCACGGGCCGCCACGCCTCGGCCGCTCGGGCCATGTCCAGGTCGGGCGGCAGGAAATCTCCCCAGAGAACCAGCCGTCGGGGACGGACACGACCCGAGGTGACCCATCGTGAGGCAGTGGCGACGCCCTGGGAGAAGCCCAGCACCGTGACCTCGGCATCGGAGCCGGCCTCGGCGAGGACCGCCCCGGCCAGCCTATCGAGGTACGCTACGTAGTCGGCGATCTCCGTCTCCCGATCTTCACGGGTCATCCAGGAGGCTCCCACGACCGACTCTGCCCCGTGGCGCCCGCCAACGGACCGGACATAGAAGCGCGAGAGGCCTTCCGGGGCCACGATGAGCCGCCCCGGTGCCTGGATGGGTTGAAAGCGCCGGAGAAAGCGGCGTGCGAGCTGCATGTAACCATGGAGCACGAACCAGACATCCTTCGTCTCCTGCGGTTCACCGAGAGTCCAGTAGCGCGCCGACCGACGGACCTCCAGATGGTGCTCCCGTGCGTCGCTCACCGGCTCAGATCCGAAACGGATTGTCGCAGCGGTCGAAGTCCGGCTGCTTTCGATCCTTCTCGGAAAGCACCGGATCGGTCACCGGCCACGGAATCCCCAATTTTGGATCGTTCCACCGGATGCCCCGGTTCAACTCCCCCACGTACGATTCGCTCACCTTGTACATGACGTCGGCTGTATCGGACAGAACGCAGTATCCATGGGCGAAGCCCGGCGGAATCCAGAGCATCTCGCCGGTCTCCACGTCCAGGCGGTGAGCTACCCATCGACCATAGGTCGGCCCACCACGACGGAGGTCCACGGCTACGTCGTAGATCCGCCCCGTCACCACCCCTACGAGCTTGCCCTGAGCAGCCGGGGGGAGCTGGTAGTGGAGGCCCCGAAGGACGCCCTGGACGGATCGGACCAGATTGTCCTGGACGAAGTCGGCGTCGATTCCCGCCTCGTGGAAAGCCTCACGCCGATACATCTCGGCGAAGACCCCCCGGTCGTCAACGTGCCTCGTCGGGCGAACGAGGATGACGTCCCGGATGGCGAGGGGATGAAAGGTGAAGGCCATGATTCCAAGCTCGCGCCGGGCCGGTCGCCGGGCAACGGAAACCGCAGGGGCCAAGGGAGCTCATGAGGCGGCCACGTCGACCTCGGCGAGCCCCGTCGTCGGCCCGCTGGACATCGCGTCCGGTCCGTCGGGGGTCGTGTCCGGTCCGTCGACGTCGAGGACCAGCCGTCGCAACTCTCTTCCGAAGCGTCGCCGAACCCGGAACAGGAGGAGGATGCTGACGACGCCGATTCCCAGGGCCAGTCCCCACCACACCCCGCGCGGCCCCATTCCCAAACCGAACGAGAGGCCGATGCACGTCGGCAGACCGATGACCCAGAATCCCAGCAGGTTCATGAGCATGGGGACACGGGTGTCCCCGACCCCCCGGAGGGCCCCCGCAGAGGCGACCTGCAAGCCGTCGAAGATCTGGAAGACGCCGGCGATGGGGAGGAGAACCGCGGCAGCGGCGACGACGGCCGGGTCGCTGCTGAAGAGGGCGGCGAGGGGCCCTGGCAACAGGAGGAACATGACGGCGGTGAACGACATGAAGGCCGTGG
>CALJKZ010000437.1 GCA_937983085.1 uncultured Gemmatimonadales bacterium | reverse complement strand
CGTCCCGCGCGCTCCCAGGCGGCATCGTCCACCCCGTCCGACAGCACGCCGGCTTCCGCTGCCCCCCACCTGAGCGGAGCACCCCGCGCCAGGGCTACGATGGAATCCGCGCGCGCACCCCCCTCGCGATAGGAAAGAAGCCGGCTCATGGCGCGACGGCCGGCGTCCCGGTCTCCTTGCTCGATGCTCCACCGCAACGCCGTGAGGCTGGCCAGGGTGCGCAGTCCTCGGGAGATGTCCGCCGCCCGGTCCAGGTCCCACCATCCGTGTTCGGTGAGCGAGCGCTCGAAGAAGATCTCGCCGCGGAGGAGGTGGGCCTCCGCCGCTGCCCGGTCCGAGAGGTCGCTCTCCAGGGCGGCGTTGAGACGATCCAGGGCCCGGGGGGAGTCCCCCATCTCCATCGCCACCGCCGCGAGGAAGACATCCAGGTCCCTGCGGGATTCGCACGGACCCTCGGTCCGTCCCGCCGCCTGGAATGCGGCCCGGGCAGCCCGAAGGTCACCGAGGCGAAGCTGGGAACGACCGAGAAGCACCAGCGCGTCACGGGCCCGGTCACTGTCCGGGCGCCCCCGGTAGGCCTCGCCCGTCGTGCGCACGACCTCCTGGAAGCGGAACGCCGACAGGGCGTCGCGACCCGCCTGACGGTGGTCCTCGCCCGTCTCGAAGAGCCGCTGGGCGTTGTGGATGACGTTGTGGTAGGCGCATGCGCCGAGGACGGGCAGGCACGCCAGGGCCGCCCACCGACGTCGCCTCAACGCCCCTCCCGGTCGCTCCCGAGCCCGCTTCCCGGGGGATAGCGCTCGAAGAACCGTTCCACGGCATCGGCGATGGCAACCGCCGCATCCCGGTGAAACCCTTCCGTGCCCAGGAGCCGACCTTCCGATGAGTTGGAGAGGTAGCCGAGTTCCACCAGCACCGAGGGCATGAGCGCATTCGTCAGCACCGCCAGCACCCCTTGCTTCACCCCACGGTTCGGGCCGGGATGCACGTCGTCCAGTTCATCCTGCACCAGTGACGCCAGATCCTCCGACCAGTGGGCATGCTCGTAGTTCTTCAGGTCCCGGAGGATGAAGTCGAGGTCCGCCACCGCCTCTTCATCGACGTTCCTGGGGTTCATCGTGATGGGCGCGTTCTCGATGGCCGACACCCTGCGCTCGTGCTCCGTGCGGGCGTCCGACAGGAAGTAGGTCTCGAAGCCGCGGGCCTCACGACGCGCCGGGAACGAGTTGGCGTGGATCGAGACGAAGACCCCGGGTCGCTCGCCCTTGATCTCGGTTGCGATGAGGCCCCTCTGCCACACGTCGACGAAGGTGTCGTCGTCGCGGATCAGGTGGACCTCGAGGTTGGGGTTGTTCCGGAGTCGTTCGGCGACCCGTAGCCCGACCTCGAGGGCAACGGTCTTCTCCCGGATGCCGTCGGGCCCGAGGGCGCCGGGGTCGACACCGCCGTGGCCTGGATCGATGACCACCACACGGACTCCGTCGTACGGCGACGGCCCCGCCGCCTGTACCTCTTCGGCGGACATGGGGGGCGTGGCGGCGCCGGAAGCCTCCTGTGTCCGCGACGCGGAAGGAGTCGGCGAAGAGTCCGTCGTGGCCGTGCCGAGGGCTCCGTCGAGCTCGTCTCCGATGAGGGAGATGTCCCCCGCTCTCAGCAGCGAGCGCTCGCCCGCGTAGTCGTAGAGCCCGGGGAGACGTCGTGGCAGGAAGTCCGTGAGAAGCTGCAGGGGTACGAAGACGCTCGACCCCATCCGGTACGGGGGATCCGTGAACTGGAGCACCACGCCGTCCCACCGGAAGAACGGTGATCCGACCCGCAGTCCGACGGCCATCTCACCAGCCGCGGAGAGCGTCACGGACGATCCCTCGATCTCCGCGGTCCACCCCAGGTCTTCCATCACGGACACGGGAACCACGGCGTAGCCACGATCGATGCGGACCGAGACGCGGGACGTCGATCCGTCTTCGCGCTGGATGTCGAGGCGTGGCTGGGACTGTGCGGTGGCCGAACCGGCGGCCAAAGCGAAGAGGACGGCGAGACAGACGCCGACCCGTGAGGTCACCTCGACGAGTGTGACGGAATCCGAGGCCCGCAAACTCAGGGGAGCGCTTCTGCTCACGAGTACTTGCCCATGGCGCGCTCCGCCTCCCGCTCCTGCTGCTTCCGCTTCAGGGATTCCCGCTTGTCGTGCAGTTTCTTCCCGCGGCCCACGGCGAGGAGGACCTTGGCGTACCCACCCCGGAAGTAGATCTCCAGGGGGATGAGCGTGAGGCCCTTCTCTTCCGTTTGGACGGCGAGCTGGCGGATCTGGTTGCGATGGAGAAGCAGCCGCCTGGGTCGAACAGGATCTTCGTTGAACCGATTCGCTTGCTCATACGGGCTGATGTGAAGGCTGTGAAGCCAGACCTCTCCCCCATCCACCCGCGCGAAGGAGTCCTGGAAGGCCATGGCGCCGTCCCGGAGTGACTTCACCTCCGGGCCCTTGAGCTCCATTCCCGCCTCGACGGTGTCGAGGATCTCGTATTCGTGGCGCGCCTTTCGATTCCGGGCGACGACTTTTCGTGCTTCCTCGCTCACGCCTCGAATGTCTCCACGCCGACCCGACTCGCCTTTCTCATGTTGGCCACCTGAGCGACCTCTCCACCCAGAATAAACACTAGCGATTCGTAATAGATCCAGAAGAAGAAGACCCCTACGGTGGCGAGATTTCCAAGGGTGGTGCGGAAGTTGGCCACATCCGTCACGTACCAGGAAAAGGCGAATTTCAGCGACTCGTGAGCCACCGCCGCGAAGGTCGCGGCCACCATCGCCGTGCGACTCGGAATGGGACGGTAGGGTACGTATCGGTACAGAAGGAAGAGCAGCGTCCAGATGGACAGAAAGGAGATGCTGTAGCCTAGGGCCTGGTCCATGACGGACAGAGCGGACCCCTGGATGCCGAAGAAGGTGACCCCGTAGCCGACCGTCGACGTGATGAGCACGGTGGCGGTCAGGTTCAGCGTCAGGAGCACGATCCCCACCATCACGGCGGCGACGTCGAACAGCTTCCCATGGACGGGATTGCGCTTGGCCCCGATATCGAACGTCTCCCGGAGCCCGACCCTCAACGACGCCGCCAGCCGGGTCGCGATCCAGAGAAGGAAGATCGAACCGGCGATGGTGAAGCCGGTCCGACCGTCCAGCAGTCCCTGAACGAGGGATTCGACGAGAAGGGTGATCTCCCCTTCGGCGCCCTGGGGCAGGTTGTCGGTGAGGAGACCCACGACGAACCGTGTGGGGTCGCCGAAGCTCGGAAGCACGAATCCGGCGATCCCGATCCCCAACAGGACCAACGGAAAGATCGCCAGAACCAGATTGAAGGCGATGGCGCCGGCGAGGAAAAAGACCTCGTCGTCGTCGCACTTCTCGATCAGGCGGCGGGCGAACTCCCGCAGCCGGTGCCCCAGACGGTGGTGCCGAGGCTTCGAGGTCAGTCCTCGGACTCTTCGGCCCCGGCCGCGACGGTCTCACGGGCGGCCGAAACGCCGGCACGATACGCGGCCTTGGAGCGCTCCAGCTTGTCCTCGAGATCCGTCCTCGCCTCGATGGCGGCCTCGCGACCGGCACTCACGGCGTCCCGGACCTCGTCGTACCGGCTCTGGACGCCCTCGCGCGCCTCATCGAGTCGCTCTTCGAGTTGCTTTTGAGCTTCGCGCACCCGCTCCTCGGCCGCGATGCGCAGCTTCCGGGCCTGTGCCTTGAGCTCTTCCTGCGTCTCCTCGCCGGTCTTCGGCGCCAGGAGCAGGGCCACACCCGCGCCCACGAGGGCACCGAGAATGAAGGATCCGACTCCGCCGGAGCGGTCTCGTTCGATGACGATGTAGGGAACGTCGTCGTGGTCTCTCATCTGTTTCTCCCGTGAAGAAGGTTCGATGCACGGGTTTCGAGCCCGAAAGATAACCAGTCACTCGCAGGCCAGCACGGCCGCCCTCCCATGGAGGGGGTGCGTGCGCGCTTTACAGCACCCAACGGGGGTCCGATGCCGCCAGTTCAGGACGTTCGACCCCCTCGCGACCCATCAGGCCGTACGTCAGCTTCTTCCCCAACTCTACTCCCGGCTGATCCAGAGGGTTCACGTCGTAGAGTGCACCGGCATAGACCGTAGCTATCTGGAACAGCATGAAGAGCTGGCCGAGGGACTCGGCGTCCACTCGCGGCAGGTGTAGCGTGGCATTGGGCCGGCCCCGGAGCCGCAGCGCTTCCGCGCTGGCAGCCCGCTCGGCCTCGAGAAGCTCCTCCAGAGTGTGCCCACCCAAGTACGAGATGGCCGGAATCCCCGGATGGCGGTCCGGTATCTCGATGCTGGTGCCGGCGTCGTCCACGGCGACGAACAGCACGACCTTGTCCCGCGGCCCCTCCATGAAGAGTTGCATGAGGGAGTGCTGGTCCGTTGCGCCGATGGAGGCCAGCGGGGTAGGGCCGGTCTCGGCCTTCTCGCCGGACCGTGTCACGGCCTTCCCGAGGCTTTCGGCCCAAAGCTGCTGAAACCACAGGGCCATGGGGCGCAGTCGGTCGGCGTAGGGCATGAGGACGTGGATGCCCTGCCCCTTCTCGGTGTCCGCGTGATGGAGGAGGGTGGCGAGCACGCCTGCGGGATTATGGCGGAGGTCGTCGGTGGCACACCGCTCCACCATGTCCGCCGCCCCGGCGAGGAGCGCCTCGGGATCGACGCCACAGACCGCTGCCGGGAACAAGCCCACCGGTGAAAGGACGGAGAAGCGGCCACAGACGTGCTCGGGCACGGGTAGCATGGGCACGTCCTCCGCATCGCCGATCTGACGGAGGACCCCCGTCGCGGAATCCGTGGTGAAGAGGAAGTGCCCGCGGGCCTTGTCCGCACCCACCGCGGCCTCGATCCACCCGCGAGCCACCAGGTACTGGGCCATGGTCTCGGCCGTCGCCCCGGACTTGGAAACGACGTTGAACATGGTCTGCGCCGGCTCGAGCCGATCGAGGAGAGCAGCCAGCGTCACCGGATCGGGGTTGTCCACGACGTGTAGGCGGGGAAAGTGGTCGCGGCTCTCCTCGGAACGGTCGTTCCAGCCGGGACCGAGCAGCGCCTCCTTCAGCGAGATCGCCCCGAGGCCAGAGCCGCCTATGCCGAGAACCACCACGTCCTGGAACCACTGGCCGAACCCGTCGGCGAGTTCCACCACCCGCTCCACCGTCTCCGCCGAGTAGGGGAGGTCGTAGAAGCCGAGCACACCCGTGCCGCGCACCTCCTCCACGGCGGCATGCGCCCCCCGAAACCGGTCGGCGAGAGTCCCGTCCAGGTCGCCCTCGTCGAGGCCGCCCTCGAGTCGGGACGCGAGGAGGTTTCCATAGTCCAGTCGAATGCGTTCCATCAAGCCGCCTCGACGACGAGTCCGTCGTATGCGGGATACACACCCTCCGGGAGACGCTCCAGCAGTTCGCCGTGCGAAACCCGGTGGGTCAGATGAGTGAGATAGGTAGCCCGAGCACCCACGTCGCGGGCGGCCTCCACCGCCTCCTCGACGTTGAAGTGGGAGCCGTGGGGCTTCTCGAACCAAAGTGCGTTGAGCACCAGGACGTCCACGCCGCGCAGCCGTTCCACCGCCTCGGGCGGAAGCGACTTGGCATCGGTGATGTAGCCAAGCCCACCCACACGGAAGCCGTACACGTTGACCCGGCCATGCGGGACACGAACGGGCTGGAAGGTGCGCCCCACCACGACCACCTCGTCGTCGGCCCCGAAGCCATGGAGGCGGACCCTCGGCTTCGAGCTACCGGCCGGAGGCTCGATGGAGTCGTCGAAGATGTACTCGAAGTGGCGCTGGATCACCGGTCGGTACTCGTGGGCCACGTACGCGGGGATGCTCCCGCGACCCCGTACGGAGAAGATCCGGACATCGTCGATGCCGTGGATGTGGTCGGCATGCATGTGGGTGAACCACACGGCATCCACCGAATCGATCCCGGCGCGGAGGAGCTGGAGTCGAAGCTCGGGAGGAGTGTCGACCAGTAGACGGCCTTCGTCGGTCTCCACCATGGCGCCGTGCCGTGTTCGTCGGTCGCGGGGGTCGGCGGACGTGCACGTGGCGCAGTCGCATCCTACGACGGGGACACCGAACGAGGTGCCCGTGCCGAGGAAGGTGAGCCTCATCGTCGCCCCGTCCGATCGCCTAGAGGCGGTCGAGTCGCATGGTGTTCGTCGATCCCGACTCGTGGAAGGGGTAGCCGGCGGTAATGGCCACGGTCGCGCCCGTCTCCCCCTGCCCCGATTCGATCACGGCGCGCTTCCCGCACTCCGAGAGCGTCTCGTACGAGACCTCGACCTCATCGGCGAGAACCGGCCGCACACCCCACACCGCAGCGAGCTGGCGGTAGGTGGAGGGCTCGGTGGTGACGGCGAAGACCGGCACCGGTGGGCGGTACGACGAAACCAGTCGCGCGGAGAAGCCCGATCGAGTGATGACGATGATGGCGGGGGCGCCCACCTGCCGGGCGGAGTCCACCGTCGCGGCAGCGATGGCGTGCTCGCGGCGCGAGGCCCCACCCCGCGTCCTGAGCCCGGGTCGGGTGAGGTAGCGCGGACCCCGCTCGAGAAAGCCGCTGCGCTCGATCTCGGTCCCGATGCGGGTTATGGCCTCCAGGGCCCGGAGAGGGTACTTCCCTACCGCCGTCTCACCCGAGAGCATCACCGCGTCCGAACCGTCGAGAATGGCGTTAGCCACGTCCGACGCCTCGGCACGCGTCGGGCGTGCGTTGTCGATCATCGACTCCAGCATCTGGGTCGCCGTGATGACAGGGCGGCCGTAATAGTTCGCCAACTGGATGATGCGCTTCTGCGCCAGCGGGACCCGCTCGAAGGGCAATTCCACACCGAGATCACCGCGGGCCACCATGACGGCGTCCGTCTCGGCGAGGATCTCTTCGATGGCCTTCAGCGCCTGCACCTTCTCGATCTTCGCTACCACGAGGGCGCGCTTTCCGATGCGTCGCTGGAGATCCACGACGTCGTTGGCTCTCCGCACGAAGGAAAGGCCGACGTACTCCACCCCCTCGTCCAGGGCGAACTCCAGATCGTCCAGGTCCTTCTCCGTGAGGGACGGCGCCTTCACGTTCACCGTAGGCAGGTTGATGCCCTTCCGGCTCTTCAGCGTCCCCCCGCGAACCACTTCGAGTCGGGTCCTCACGCCCTCGGTACCCGTGCATCGAAGCTCGAGGAGCCCGTCGTCGAGGAGCACCGCGTCGTTCACCCTGATTTCCTCGGACAGCGCGGCGTACGTGGTGGGGATCTCACCCTCGGCGGCATCCTCCTCCGGCACCATCACCACGGTGCTGCCTGCCACCAACTCCATGGGCTCGTCCAGATCGCCGACCCGGATCTTGTGCCCGGCCAGATCCACGAGCACCGCAACCGGGTGGCTGACCTCCTCGGCCGCTGCCCTGACGGCCGCGATGGCGGCCCGGTGATCGTCGCGGGACCCGTGGGACATGTTCACCCGGGCGAGGTTCATACCGCCGCGTACCAGGCTGGCCACCATCTCGGGACCGGAACTGGCGGGTCCCAGGGTACAGACGACCTTGGTACGAAGCATGGGATGCTGGGCAGGTGGAAACGGGATCCGAGTCGGAATTGTCGCGACGCACGCAGGGGCGGGCAACTCCCCACCGGGGCGTCATTCCCGGTCTTCCCACTGCCGTCCGGCGTCGCGGGCGGGGTGGCGGTGACGCGGGCTTATAGATTGATTTGCGCAGCCACCCGGCGCCGCTCGAAGCCCCCCGCACCACCTTCGGAATGAGTCACATCTACATCGAATCCCGCGAGTTCGCCGACGATCTCGTCAACGACCTCGCTGGAGCCACCCGCATTGCCCTCGACTGCGAGGCGGCAGGCTTCCACCGCTACAGCGACCGCCTGTGCCTCATCCAGCTCACCGTCGGTCCCCGCACCTACATTCTCGATCCCCTGGGCTTCGACCCGAGTGACATCCTGCGTCGCCCTCTCGAGGATCCGGCGGTCGAGGTGCTCATGCACGGCGCCGACTTCGACCTTCGCCTCTTGAGCCGCGACCTCGGGATCAAGTTGAGGGGACTGTCCGACACGCAGATCTACGCCGCCCTCACGGGCGAGGAGGGCCTCGGCCTGCAGTCGCTTCTCGAGTCCCGGCTCGGCGTGACGCTGTCGAAGAAGTACCAGCGCGCGGACTGGGCCCAACGACCGCTCACGGAGTCGATGCTCGAGTACGCTGCTGAGGATACGCGCCATCTCGAGCGTCTCGCGGGTCTTCTACTGGAAGACCTCGATCGACTGGGACGGAGGGCATGGGCGGACGAGGAGTGTCGCGCGCTGGAGGCCGTGGCCGACGACGTGCTTGACGACGCGGAGGTCGACCCGGTGACGCGGGTGAAGGGTGCCCGAGACCTGTCGCCGCGACAGGTGACCGCCCTTCGGGAGGCTCTGTCGTGGCGTGACGAGATCGCCCGAGAGAAGGATCGAGCGCCGTTCCGCGTCATCGGAGAGCCCCCGCTCGTGGAAGCCGTTGCCCGGAAGCCCCGGCGCGTCGAAGACCTCCTGGAGATCCGGGGGTTTCCCAAGGGATTGGCTCGGAGCGACGGTAAGGAGCTCCTGCGCCGCCTCCCCGCGGTCCCCGAGTTGGCCGAGGGCGAACTCGTGCCCTATCCCAAGGGCGACAGCCGGGGTCCCGGCCGGCCGCCGCCCGAAGTGGAGGCGCGCTTTCGCCGCCTCAAGGACATTCGGAACCGGGTCGCAGACGAGTTGGAGCTTCCGAGAGGAACGCTGTTGGCGAACGCCGTCCTCACGGAGATCGCCCGCGAGCTACCGAAGACGCGCGAGGAGCTTCTCGCGGTGGAGGGCATGCGGCAATGGAAAGCCGAGGCCCTCGGCGACCGGCTTCTGGAGGAAGTCGCGCGCGGCTAGGAGTGTCGCTCCTAGGCCGCCGACTCCTCCTTCCGCTTGCAGTCGATGCAGTACCGCGCGTGAGGCAGAGCGTCGAGGCGCTCGAAGCCGACCTCGGCACCACAGGTGTGGCACGTCCCGAAGTTCTTCGGATCGGCGTAGAGGCGGCGGAGCGCTTCCTCGAGCCGGTAGAGGTATCGGCCTTCCTTCGTGGCAAACGCGGCGGCCTTCTCCCGCTCCTGGGCCTCGGTACCCTGGTCGGCCATATGGTCCGTGTACGCCGAGAGATCGGAATCGCTCGAGTCCCGGTCGGCCTGAGTGAGTTTGTCGAAGAGACCCAGGGCCTTGAGGGCCCGTGCCCGCTCATCGAGGAGCCGCTTCTCCAGGTGGGTCAGTTGCTTCTTCGTCAGCGCCATCGTTCCTGCCTTGGAAAGCCTATGTGCCTACAGCCATGAAAATTAATCACAGGCCCCAAAGGGGACCAAGTGCGATCCAGAGCAAAGCCCATGCCCGCCTATTCGCTCAGGGACCTCGGCCGGGTACCATGGGTAGTGCGACGCCCCGATTCGAGGACCGACGAGACGAGCCATGAGTGACCAGACCATCGAGTGCCGACGTTGCGGCGAAGGTGCCCCGCGCCTTGCCAAGCCTCCCTTCCGCTCCGAACTCGGAAGCCGGATCGAGGCTGAGATCTGCTCGGATTGTTGGAAGGACTGGCTACAGCACCAGACGCTCCTCATCAATCACTACGGACTCGACCCCAGAGAGCCCAAGTCGCGGGAGTTTCTCTACGAGCAGATCGAGCAGGTCCTGCTCCAGGGCGGCGACGGAAAGGGAATCGACACGTCGAAGAAGGGCGAGATCGAGTGGTGAGCGCGGGCTGTTCTGGGCAAGTCTGGTGGTCGTTCGTGGGGTCTCGCTGGGGAGACCGCTCGCCCGTCTGCCCGCCCAGATAGGACAGCGGGGGGCGGCTCGCTACGATGGGGGGCCGACCGGGTCCCCCCATCGAGTCTCCCCCGAGAGACCCCACGCACGACCCTCTGACCCGCCCGATGCCGCGACCGTTTCTCCAGAGAGACCGCTCGCCCGTCTGCCCGAGCAGATAGGACAGTGGGCCGCGGCTCGCTGCGGAGGGGGGCCGACGGGAGCGGGCGGCGCCTGGCGCGGGCTCCTAGCCCACGCTCGGGTGCTCGGACTCGTCGACGATGAGGCGGAAGACGTCGGGTCTCGCGTAGTGGCCGGTAACGTCGAAGTCGAATCGGCTTCGCGGGATGGCCGTCAGGTCAAGGTCCACGATGAGCCGGCCGGCCTCACCCTCGAGGGGGCCCGCAAGCAGCTCGCCCAGCGGGCCGTAGTCGGCGGACCCCCCTACGCACAGCGTCCGGGGACAGGCGTCCAGTGCGTCCCGGGTCTCGATCCCGTCGGGATACAGGTCGCGATGCACGTACTGGTTGCATCCGAGAACGAAGCATCGTCCTTCGAGGGCGATGTGCTGCAGCGTCGACTGCCATCGGCCCCGGGCGTCCGCGGTGGGAGCGAGGTAGAGATCCACGCCCTTCCCGTAAATGGCCATCCTGGCCAGGGGCATGTAGTTCTCCCAGCAGATGAGCCCTCCTACGGTTCCAAAGGGCGTCGATACCGCCGTGAGGGTGCTGCCGTCGCCTTCGCCCCAGATCAGGCGCTCGGCCGCCGTGGGCTTGAGCTTGCGGTGTTTGCCCAGGAGCGACCCGTCCGGGCCGATATAGAGCAAGGTGCAGTACAGGGTCCCGCCACCGTACGTCGTGTCCCGCTCCACGACGCCGACGCATAGATGGACCCCGGCCTCCCGCGCAGCGTTACCCATGCGCTCGACCTCGCGACCAGAAACCTCGATGGCCGACGCACAATAGCGCTCCCGGGTCCGTCGCCCGGCGTCGGAGCGC
>CALJKZ010000436.1 GCA_937983085.1 uncultured Gemmatimonadales bacterium | reverse complement strand
GGCCGGGCCAGGGCTTCGAGTTCCTGCAGGGCGGGGCCCGCAGGGACGACCACTTCCGCTGCGCGCCTGCTGGCTTCCTCCGGAGAAACGCCCTTGGCAACCAACTGGTCGGTGAGGGCCCGGAGATCGGCGCTCAACTCCCGTACGATCCGGGTCCGGGCGGTCAACGGTAGCCCGACGTTCGACGTCACACCGGAGAGGGAAGGTCCGTGGCGGGTCACCCGACCGTCGGGTTCGCCGGCGCGCTTCACGACAGTACCTCGTCGGGCCCCCTCAGGATGGACATCAATCGGTTGAGGACGACATCCACCCGATGGGATCCTCCCGATAGGTGACGCTCTCCCCTCCGTGTAAGGGCGTACACCTTTCGCCGTCGCCCTTCGGCCCGGGACCAGGACCCTTCGATATGGCCGTCCCGTTCCAGACGGTGGAGGATCGGGTAGAGCGTTCCATGACGGAACCGGAAGAGCCCGTTGCTGCCTTCCTCCACGTCCAAGGCGATCTGGTAGCCGTGCTTCGCGCCGTCACGAAGGGTGGAGAGGATCAGCAGCTCGTTGATGCCACGCGCGAACCCCTGGACGTCGAAATCTTCCTCTGTCACCCGGAACTCCTTGTCGCGAGGGACACAACTTTCCGTATGTCGAGTGTCTTTATATCGACACTCTATATATAGTCGACTGGAGTCCAGGCGCAAGGAAGGGGGCCTGTTGGCCGTGAGATCCGCCTGTGGTGAACAGATGTCTTATGCGACACTTCTGGCACTTTACGGGTCGTGCAAACTTCAAGAAAGTGCTTGTCCTGTAAGGACGAAGCTCCAGGGGCCATGGTGGAGGCCCCTTCGGCAGATTGGCATGACGCTTGCTTCGGAAAGGGGTCAGTTCACATTGACCTCAGGAGAGGCCGTATCATGAAATCCAGTGTTCGTATCGTTGCCCTGGCCGGCATGCTGGCCGTAGCAGCCTGCGGAGATGACGGTGTCTCCCCGGGGAACCTCAGCGAGGAAGAAGCCCAGGAACTCGCGACGGCGATCTTCTCCCAGAGCCTCTTCGACGCTCTGGCCCTGAACTATCAGCAACCCGCCCAGGCCCCCGGCGGGCCCCAGCTCGCGACGTACACGGCGACCGTTGAAACCACGGGCCAATGCCCCCTGGGTGGTACGGTCGCCATGGAAGCCGTCGTCGACGTCGAGACCGACGACCAGACGGGTGCCGGCTCCGTAGACTTCTCTGTTGACCTCACTCACGTCGCTTGCGTTCTCCAGGGCGACAGAGGGACCCAGTTCACGCTCACCGGCGATCCGAACATCGGCTTCGACTTCCTCATGACCACCGACGGTCAAGAGAGTGCCGAGTTCTCCGGGAGCGTGTCGGGCGCCATCATGTGGAGCAGGGAGGACGGGGGCGGGACGTGCTCCGTCGGCTACGAGTTCTCCGGTTCCTCCTCGTCGAACGGGTTCTCCTTCGAGACGGCGGGCAGCGTGTGCGGCACGACCTTCTCCGAGAGCTTCTCGATATCGGGCTGACGCCACGAGTGAGCCGCCCCACCCCAGGGTGATGCGGAAAGCCCCCGTCCGGTTCGCCGGGCGGGGGCTTCTTCGTGCCTTCAGTTTCCAGCGAGACGAGATCCGCCGGCCGTGCCGAATCAGCTCCCGGGTACGATGGGCAGGACCGCGTGGGAGGGCCGCTCGGCGTCCA
>CALJKZ010000435.1 GCA_937983085.1 uncultured Gemmatimonadales bacterium | reverse complement strand
GGCGCCGTCGCGAATCGCTTCCAGCTGGGGAGCGGCGGAGGCTTCCACAAGAGCTGGGAGGGAAGCTGGACCGTCGCCGCCTCGACGGACGACGAGGGCTGGTTCGCCGAGTTCCGCATCCCGTTCAGCACGCTCCGCTACTCGTCGGACCAGACCACCTGGGGCTTCAACGTCGCCCGCCGGATTCGGCGGCTGAACGAGGAGAGCTTCTGGACCACGGTCCCGAGGGAGTTCAATCTCTACCGGCTCGAGTTCGCCGGTGACCTCTCCGGGGTCCAGCCCCCCTTCCGTCGCCCCGCCGCTGTAGCCCCGGCCGTCCTGCTCTCCACCGAGCGGAACTACGCGGCGGGAGATCCCCAGTTCAGCGAGGACGCGGAGGTGGGTGGCGAGGCCAAGGTGCAGCTCACCCAGAGCCTCACCCTCGACCTCACCGCCAACACCGACTTCGCCCAGGTCGAGGTGGACAACCAGCAGGTCAACCTGACCCGCTTCTCCCTCCTCTTCCCGGAGAAGCGACCCTTCTTCCTGGAGAACGCCGGCTTCTTCAATGTCGGTGGCGGCGGTGCGGACCTCTTCTTCAGCCGCCGCATCGGCATCTCCGGCGGCCAGCCCGTCCCCATCATCGGGGGTGGACGGCTGTCGGGTCGGGCCGCGGGGCTCAACCTCGGGCTCCTCCACATCGAGACCGACGGTGTTGCAGGCGGACCCAACGGCAACGCGTACTCGGTGGCCCGCGTCGCCAAGGAGCTACCCAGCCGAAGCCGGATCGGCGGTCTTCTCGTGAATCGGGACGGGGATGCGGCAGGCGACTACAACCGCACGTACGCCGTCGACGCCAATGTCGGCATCGGAGACGAGATCACCATCTCGTCGTGGGCCGCCCGCACTCAGACTCCTTCGCTGGACGAGGACGAGGAGGCGTGGGACCTCACCGCAGGGCTGTCGACGCGAAGCTGGAGCGGCAACCTGACCGTTCGCGAGATCGGGCAGAACTTCAACCCGGAAGTCGGCTTCGTGCCCCGCAACGGGCATCGGTACTATCAGGCCTTCGGGATGTACTACATCCGGCCGCCCGGACCCTTCCGCGAGCTCCGACCGCACATCTCCTACTTCACCTTCCGGAGCCAGAAGGACGGGGTTCCGCGTGGCTTCGAGGAGACGGCCCGGTGGCACATCGATACCCACTGGGAGTGGCACTCGGGAATGGAGCTCCACACCGGAGCGAACCATGTGACAGAGGGGCTGTTCGAGCCGTTCCCGATTCCGGGCACCGACGTCATCGTTCCGCCGGGCTCCTACTCGGGCTGGGAATCACAGATCGTCTTCTTCACCGACCAGTCCCGGCTGCTCTCCTTCAACTCGCGCCTCAACTGGGGCTCGTTCTTGTCGGGGTCGCGGCGGACGACCAGCGGAGACGCCACGGTGAGGCTCGGGGCTCGCTCCAGCGCGACGGCGTCCCTCTCGTACAACGACGTCGAGCTTCCCGAGGGTGACTTCACCGCCACGCTGGCGAGCCTGCGGGTCGGGTACTTCTTCACCCCGCGCCTCTACCTGCAGTCCCTCGTGCAGTACTCGAACCAGATCGACACGTGGTCGGCCAACGTACGGTTCGGCTGGCTCAACACCGCCGGGACGGGCCTGTTCGTCGTCTACAACGAAGTCCAGGGGATCGACGACCTGGTCGGGCCCCAGGGCCGGTCGCTCATCATCAAGTTCACCCGGCAGTTCCAGGTGCTCGGGAACTGACGCCTCGACCTCGGCGAGGGCCGGCCCCTACCGGTCCTCGCCGATGGTCCCGTCCATCTCGTCGATGGTCCTCGTCGACGGCGGGCGCTCCCGCTGGAGGCGGCGCGCCACGGCCTCGGCTTCGCGCCAGGCACGCAGGATGTTCTCGCCGGCGAGCTTGGCGAGGTCCTCCTCCGACCAACCCCGGCGCGATAGCTCGGCGAAGAGCGCCGGGAACGTCGAGACGTCTTCGAGGCCAACCGGCGTCGAATCGATGCCGTCGTAGTCCGACCCGATCCCGACGTGGTCCACACCGGCGAGGTTGGCGATGTGGTCGATATGGTCCGCCACGTCGGCGATGGTCGACTGCTCGTTGGCCGTCAGGAAGCTCGGCACGAAGGTGACCATGACGACGCCCCCGTTCTCCGGGAGCCGGCGCAGGACCTGATCGGGCACGTTGCGCGGGTGGTCGTGCAGGCCCCGGGCGTTGGCGTGGGACCAGATGACCGGCGCCTCCGCCACGTCCAGCGCGTCGTTCATCGTCTCGGGCGAGGTGTGCGAGATGTCGACGAGCATTCCCATGCGGTTCATCTCCCGCACGACCTCCTTGCCGAACTCGCTGAGCCCGCCGTGTCGGGGCAAGGCGCAGCAGGAGTCGGCCCAGTCCAGCGTCCCGTTGTGGGTCAGGGTCATGTAGCGCACACCCATGGCGTAGAAGGCCCTCAGCGCGCCGAGGGAATTCTCGATGGCGTGCCCGCCCTCCATTCCGAGCATGGACGCGATGCGGCCCCCTCCGAATCCCGGCTCGACGTCGGAAGGCGTGAGGGCGAGCTCGAGGGTCTCGGGGTACTGCTCGATGATCTGATTCGCGATGTCGATCTGCTCGAGCTGGACCTTGGCCGCTCCCTCCTCGACTGCGTTGAAGGGGATGTACACAGACCAGAACTGGGCCCCTACCCTGCCCTCACGGAGGCGCGCCAGATCGGTGTGGAAGGGCGTGGTGCCTCGGAGGTCGTGCACAGCGGCCTCCACGTCGTGCGGAGCCGCGGCGCTCTGACGGATAGCCCATGGGAGGTCGTTGTGGCCATCGACCAAAGGCGTCGTGGCTAGCACCCGAAGCGCCCGCTCCATGTGCGAGTCCTGAGCGACGGCCGGGTGCACTGCGACGAGCGACAGGGTAGCAGCGAAGAGGAACGCGACAGTTCTGGTCATGGTCGGCTCGAGGCGTTGGGTTCGCGGGGGACGACGGTGCCGGGCGGCGGCCCGGCCCGGGGAAGGAATCATTACGAATCTTCCGGGGGCGGGCCACTCCCCCGGGCCCACTCCCTACGAATCGACGTGGGGAGCGGTGGACCGATGCCACCTCGCTTGCAATGCCGACACGATGCGCGTAAAGCAGGGGTCGGCACGACCTCCGAAACCCCGAGCCGCATGGTTACGTCGGGTGGTCGAAGCCCAAATCCCTTCAGGGACCCGCCATGTCGACTCCCCTCATCGAGCTGGACGGCCTGAGTCAGGCCTACGGCAGCTTCGTGGCGCTCGACGGGGTCACCGGCGTCGTCCCTCCGGGCAGGATCGGGCTGGTGGGGGCCAACGGGGCAGGCAAGAGCACCCTCATCAAGGTTCTTCTCGGCATCCTCCGGCCCTCCCGCGGCACCGCGAAGGTCCTCGGCCTTTCGGCCATCGACGACACCATCGCCCTCCGTGCCCGGGTGGGATACATGCCCGAGCGGGGCGGACTGCCGCCCGATCAGACCGCCGCCGATTTCATGATCTATGCGGCGGAGCTGGCCGGCATCCCCCACCGGGCCGCGCGACAGCGCGCCTCCGACGTTCTCACGCTGGTGGGCCTCCACGAGGAGCGCTTCCGCCATCTCGGTGACTTCTCCACCGGAATGATGCAGCGCGCCCTCCTCGCCCAGGCCATCGTCCACGACCCCGACGTGGTCCTCCTCGACGAGCCGCTGGCAGGTCTCGACCCGGAAGGACGGGACCAGATGCTGCGCCTCATCGGTCGCCTGGAAGGCTTCGGCATCCACACACTCGTGTCGAGCCACGTGCTGAGCGACATCGAGAGCACCTGCGACTGGATCCTCATGCTCGAGGCCGGTCGGGTCATCCGGAACAGCGCCCTCGACGACCTGGTGGCCGAGGAGACCGTCGAGCTCGAGGTACTCCGCGACGAGGAGCGCGTGGCCTCGGCCCTCAGAGGGGCGGGCGCCGAGGTCCGCATCCTGGGCCACCGGCTGGAGGTCACCACCGTGGACGCCGACCCCTACGACGTCATCCGCGACGTCCTGGTGGAGACGGGCGTCGGCATGCGGATGCTCCGGGCAGGGGTGAAGACCCTCGAAGACGCCTACCTGCACGACGAGGGTCGCACGTGAGCGCGGCACCCGTGGCGACCGCGGACGAGGTCGTGGACGAGGGTCAGGGAGCGGTCTACGATCTCGGATACCGGCCGCACGACGGCATCCGCCTGGGCCGGAGCGGAGCCTTCCGGGCCATGATGGTCGACGGGACGCGCCGGGCTCTGGGGCTGCGTCGCAAGCCGCTGGCGAAGGTCATACCCTGGGGACTCATCGCCGCGGCCATCGTTCCCGCGGCCTGGATCGTGGGGCTCACGTACGTCGTGTCCGGTTTCAATCTCGAGGACACGGGCCCCTGGGGTGACCCCGCCGAGTACTTCGAGTACATCGGGCTTCTCACCCTGCTCTTCGTGGCCCTCACCGCTCCCACGCTCCTGATCCCCGATCGCGAGCACGGCGTGCTGGCCATCTACGCTTCCCGCCCGGTTCGCGCCGCGGACTACCTCCTGGCGCGCGCCGCGACCCTCTTCGGGCTGACGACGCTCTTCATGCTCGTCCCCCAACTCATCCTCTACGTGGGCATCTCGGGCCTGTACGTCGAGGGCATAGGCGCCGGCCTGGTGGAGAACGGAGAGAACCTGCCCGCCACGCTGGGGACGCTGCTGGCGTTCGTGTTCGGCTTCGGAGGCCCGGCGTTCCTGGTGGCGCTCTTCGCGAAGCGCCTCGTCATCGCCTCGGGCGTCTACGTCATGGTGATGATGCTCTCGCTCATGCTCGCCGAGACCATGCCGCGGGCCACCGAGCTGCTCGTGTTCAAGCTCCTCGCCCCGCTCTCCCTCATGGGTCACCCCTACTCGGTGCGGGATTGGCTCTTCGACCAGGAAGCCGAAGGGTGGGCCCTGGACCGTGTCGGACTGCCTCCGTGGGTCGCCGCCGCGGTCATCGTCGGCATCGTGATCGCCGTCGGCGTCTTGGCCCATCGCCGATACCGGAGGGAGTTTTGAGCACGGGCGTACCCTCGGCCCCTCCGGCCACGCCCCCCGCGGAGACCCACGCGCCCCGCGACCCCGCGTACGTCGACGCACCCACGGTGACGGTGACCGGCGTCTCCAAGTGGTTCGGCACGAAAGTCGCCGTATCGGACCTCTCGTGCTCCTTCGGACCGGGCATCACCGGACTCCTCGGCCCCAACGGAGCCGGCAAGACGACGCTCCTTCGCATGGTGACCGGCCTCATGCGGCCCTCCGAAGGCGACGTGCGCGTCTTCGGGCGGGACCCGCTGGAGGATCCGTCGGTCTACGCTCGCGTCGGCTTCGTCCCCGAGGACGACGCCGTCTATGGCTACCTGACCGCTCGACAGCTGGTGCGCTACGCCGCCGATCTCAGCGGCACCGACGCGTCGACGGGTGCAGTGGACGGAGCCCTGGATCGCGTGAACATGCTCGACGCCGCCGATCGACCCATCGGTCAGTATTCCAAGGGGATGCGGCAGCGGGCGAAGGTGGCCGCGGCTCTCGTCAACGACCCCGACCTTCTCATTCTGGACGAGCCGCTGAACGGCGCCGACCCGGCTCAGCGCGCCGTGCTCATCTCCACCTTCCACGAGCTCGCGGCGGCGGGGCGCACGCTCCTCGTGTCCAGCCACGTCCTGTCCGAGGTCGAACGCATGACGGACCGGGTCATCGCCATGCTCGACGGCAAGCTGGCGGCAGCCGGAGGCATTCGCGCCATCCGTTCGGCGATGACGCACATCCCCCACCGCGTCCGTATCGAGTCCGACAACACCCGGGCCCTCGCCGCGGCACTCATCGACACCCGCGACGTGGTGGGGCTCCGCTTCCAGGACGACGGACTCGAGGTGGAGACCTCCAACCTGTCGAGTCTCGGTACGGCCCTCCCCGCGCTGGCCGCGAAGCACGGAGTCCACGTCACCCGCTTCGAGCCCGCCGACGCCTCCTTGGAGAGCGTCTTCCGGCACCTGTTGAGCATCCGCCGATGAGAGCGTTCCGCGCCATCTTCGTGGCCACCGTCCGGCAGCTCTCGGATCGCCGCAAGGTGATGGGATTCGCCACCATGGCCATCGCACCGGCAATCCTCATGCTGGCACTGTCGCGCACCGGTCAGTTCGACGGACTCGACACCGATCTGGGAATGCTGGTGGTGGCGCCCTTCCTCAGCATGATCGTGCCCATCACGGCCCTCATTCTCGGCGGGGCCGCGGTGGGTGACGAGCGCCGGGACAAGACGTTGTCCTTCCTCGTCCTCCGGCCCATCCGCCGTGTCGACGTCGTGGCCGCGAAGACCGCGGGTGCCGCAGCGGTGTCGTCGGGGTTCGCCCTGCTCGGGGCCGCAGCGCTGGTGGGTGCCTACGCGGCGGTGGGCGGCGACTTCGCCATCCTCCCGGCCCTCGCCGTGGGCGGTGTCGTGGTGTCCGTGATCTACAGCGCCATCTTCGTGCTGGTGGGTAGCATGGTGGCACGGTCCACCCTCATTGGCGTCATCTACGTCCTTTTCATCGAGGGCGTCATCGTCGAGGAGATCGCGCGACTCCACACCGTGTCCCTTTGGCGGCAGGGCCTCGGGGCGGCCATGGACCTCATGCCCGGGACGTTTCCGGCGCGGGCCCTCCTCGGACCGCTCCGCGGGACGGTGCCTTCCCTCGAGAACGCGCTCCTACTGACGGCTGGCGTCCTCGGCGTCACCATCGCCATCGGCACCCTCTTGCTCCGACGTACCGACTCCGTCTGAGGGGGGCGGCGGCGGGTCGCGAAACCAGCCTGCCACCGAATAGGCGAAGCCGTTCACCGAGTTGCCCGAGTTGGTCTGCGCGGCGACGACGATGTCGTGTTCGGGGAGGATGATGAGAATGGCGCGCCCTCCCATCACCGACCCACCGTGTTGGATGGACGGGGTGGTGGCGCGCTCGTCGTTGCCGACGCGGATGTTCTCCCGATACCAGCCGAAGCCGTACCCCGTGCTCTCCCCCGTCGTGAGGCGTTGTGGGGTCCAGAACATCTCGACGGTGGCCGAGTCGAGCACCTCGTAGCGGCGCATGGCGTAGCCGAACCGGACCAGTTCGTCGGGCGTGGAGAGGAAGCCGCCCGGGGCCATGGAGCAGCTCATGTCCATGCCGTGGGTTCGACGCAGAGAGCGGAATGCCGCCCGGTCGTACTTCGTCGATTCGTCGTCGCCCTCGTCGTCGAGGTCGGGCACCGTCGACACCATGCCCACCTTGTCGAAGACCTCCCGGTCGATGAAGTCCAGGAAGGGCTCGCCCGCCGCCGACTCCACGGCCGCGCCTACGAGCCGATACCCGAAGTTCGAGTACGTGAAGTCGGTCCCTGGTTCGTAGAGCAGCGTGTCCTCGGCCACCGCGGGAGTAGCGGATACGGCGTCCACACACTCGCCCTGCCGGAGGATGCGGCTGAACCCGTACGAGCGCTTCACCCCCGCCGTGTGACTCATGAGCTGGCGGAGGTTGAACTCCCAGCGCTTGTCGGGAAACGCCGGCAGGTAGGTCTGGATGGGGGCTTCGAAGTCCAGCTTTCCCTGCTCCCAGAGAACGCCGGCGGCCGCCGCGGTCATCGCCTTGGAGATGCTGCCCACGGGATAGAGCGTTTCAGGCGTAGCCTGCTGCTGATGGGAGAGGTCGGCCCACCCGAAGGCTTCGGACCACACAACCTCGCCTCCCTTCCCCACCGCGATGGACGCGCCGGCCATGTAGGCCTCCTTGATCTGCCGGCGTGCGTACGCGCGGGCGGAGTCCACCGCTTCCGCGTACTCGGGCGCGGCGGTCACGCCTTCCACGGACGGGATCTCGTAGAGGGGGCTGTCGTCCACGCAGGCCGTGGCCAGGAGGAGGGAGGCCGCTGCGGCCGGGCCCCGGAACCGGAGGGGGCGGATCGTGCTGCGGAGAGGTGGCATATCGGACTCCGGAAGGAGACGGCTCCGATCAACCTAGGGGCCGAGGGACCTACCTGACACCCGGCTCTACGACATTGGTGGGCGTCCGGATTCGGCTGAAGCCCGACGGCCGATGCTCCGCCCGGGAAGGCTGGGGGGCCCTCCGACATGCCCCGTCGGAGGGCCCATTCGCGGGAGAAACACGGCCGACCGCGACTATTCGAAGATGGCAACCCACCAGCAGCCACAGGCCGGGTTGCCTGTCGGGCTCCGGAACTCTCCCGGCAAGGTCGACGGATCGAGACCCCCGTGCGATGTCACGGCAAGGTGGATCTCCGCACCCGCCGGATTGGTGAGGGGTGTCGGCTCCACGCCCGGGGGGGCGAGGGCCGCCTGACCGACCTTCAGCCGACCGGCAAGTGTGAGGGACCGTCCGCTGGCAGGGTGTCCGGCGACGTTATACACGCTTCCCTTCGCATCCGCGTCGGCGCCGAGGTCGTCACCGTTGCAGATCCCATCGGTGCAAAGGTCCGGATGGTTGAACACGAAGGCCCAGAGAGTGAACACCTCCGGGTGCCCCGGGACGATACCAGGGGGATTAGCTGGATACACGTACGTACTCGGTTGTGGCGTCGGCATGGAGACACTGAGCCTGAGGCCCTTGGGCTGACGGACGGCGCGAGCGCCATTCTCGGCGTAGACCCCGACACCACCTTGGTTCATCACGTCGGCATGCTCAGCCCCACCGTGCATACTGAAGGCAAGGTCACCCTCGGCGGGTCCTGGCTCGACGATCGCCGGTTCACAGGCAGCAAGCAGCAGGGCGGCGCCGAGCGCGGTCAGTCGTGTGGTACGCATGGTACCTCCGTTGTTCAGGCAGGAATCAAAGCGTCGTAACGAGGGATGCGCAGAAGGCGCACGCGACGGGCCATCGGCACCCCGGTCGGCCGTGCCCCCGAGGCGTATTCGGGCTCGGTCAGGTTGCCGAAGCTTCCTGAGCCGTCGTACCCTCGAAGTTCGTCCGACCCGGTCGCGTGACATGAGGCACATGCGACCCCAACAGGGAAGGCCATGGACAGCGGTGAGGTCACGATGCTCCTTCGCGCATACGGTGCAGGCGACCGGACAGCGCTGGATCGCCTCGTGCCTCTGGTGTACTCGCAGCTCCGGGAGTTGGCCCGAGCGCAGCTGAGGCGCGAGCAGCACCCACCCCTCGAAACCACCGCCCTCGTGCATGAGGCCTACATCCGGCTCGCCGGTGGCGGCGTGCTGTCCGTGGAGGACCGCGCGCATTTCCTGTCTATCGCGGCCCGGGTCATGCGCCGCATCCTCATCGAAAGAGCACGGCGACGGATGGCGCAGAAGAGGGGTGGCGGATCTGCAGAGGTAACGCTTCCCACCAACGTGCCAGGAGCGCCTCCGGGGGACGAGGGTCTGCTGGCGCTGGATGAAGCCCTCGATCGACTCGCGCGGCTCAATCCGAGGCAGAGCGCCGTCGTCGAATACAAGGTATTCGCCGATATGACCACCGAGGAGACCGCCCAGGCGTTGGGCGTATCGCCCAGGACGGTGAAGCGCGACTGGAGTTCCGCTCGCGCATGGCTGAACCGAGCGATCAAACGATGACCCTGCCGACGACTGTTTTTCGCAAGACGGGGTGAGACGCGTACGCCCGTAAGCGGACCACGATCATAGGATGGCGACCGGAGCGAGATGGCTTCGATGACGACCAGGAAGGCGATGGACTTCCTGCGGGAGATGCGCAGACGACGCCTGCCCGCTGTCGCGGCCATGTACGCGGTCGTTTGTTGGGGAACCTGGGAGGTCGCTTCGGTGGCGCTGCCCGCCCTCGGGCTCCCGGAGTGGACCCTCACGCTGGTCGTCGTTCTCGGGGGACTCGGGTTCCCGCTGGCGCTGGTCCTGGGTTGGGCATATGACATCGAGCCTCACGGAGTCGTCAGGACCCCCGGGCGGACCGGCGACTCGCAGGTGACGAGCGACTCCGCCGACGGTCGCGAGTCACGTCGATGGGCGAGCATCGAGCACCACCTGCAGAACCTCGTCGACGAGGGCCCCGAGTCACGCCGACAATACCTGGACACACTCCAGGGTGAGGCGGCGCATCTCCGGTCCGAAGTCGAGGCCCTGCTCCAGGCTCACGACGACGTGGGACCGCTCGATGACATCGTCGAGCGGCTTCGCCGTGACCGGGAACCACACCTCCTGGCACCCGGCATGGCCGTGGGTCGGTACCGCCTGGTCCGGCCTCTCGGGGGCGGTGGTATGGGTGTGGTCTTCGAGGCCATCGATGAACGGATCCAGCGTCGGGTGGCGCTGAAGTTTCTGGCACCGGAGATCTCCTCAAACGAAGAGGCGAAGGCGCGCTTCCTGGTGGAGGCGAGGGCTGCAGCCACCCTGGACCATCCGAATGTGTGCACGATCCTCGAGGTCGGTGAGGACGCACACGGCTCCCTTTTCCTCGCCATGCCCTACTACGTGGGAGAGACACTCCAGGGGCGGATCAAGCGGTCGCCTCTCGACGTCGGGAGCGCGCTGCGCATCGCACGTCAGATCTCCGAGGGCCTCGAAGCGGCACACAGACGAGGCATCGTGCACCGTGACATCAAGCCGGCCAACTTGATCATCACCGAAGATGGCGTAGCCAAGATCGTCGACTTCGGCGTGGCGAAGATGGCCGACGCGTCACTCACGCGGACGGGCGCGGCGTTGGGGTCTCCGAGCTATATGAGTCCGGAGCAGACGCGAGGTGAAGAAGTCGATCACCGTAGCGACCTGTGGGCCGTGGGCATTGTTCTCTTCGAGATGGTCGCCGGACGAAGGCCGTTTCTCGGCGCAAACGAACACGCTATACGGACGTCTATCCTCACAGACGACGTTCCGTCGCTCGCCTCCGTCCGCGCCGACGCGGCGCCGGTTCTCGATGCCATTCTCCAGCGCGCATTGCACAAGGAGCGCGACCAGCGCTACACCAGCGCGTCCGAACTCATCGCCGAAATCGACAGCGTCTTGGAATCGGGCGCTCCACAATCGTGTGCGCCCGTCCGACCGATTCTGGAGCCGGGCGAGCGGAGAATCTGCTCCATCATCTCCATCCGACTCTCCTCGTATGAGCGGCTCATCGACGAGCTCGGGCCGGACGAGCTGCGTTCGCTTTCTCAGCGCATCGACACGGTGGTCGCCGAGGTCGTGGCAACCAACGGGGGTGTGGTGCTCTCGAAGGAGGGCGACCGTCACAGCGCTGCATTCGGGATCCCCATGACGCGCGAAGACGACGCACAGCGCGCGCTCTGCGCGGCGATGGAGGCGCTGGAACGGCTTCGACACATCGGAGCCGAGCTTGCACCCGAACTGGGCCTTCCGTTGAACTGCCGTGCCGGGGTCGACTCGGGTCCCGTGGTCGTTCGTCGGGACCCACACGCCGCAGGATATGATGTGTCAGGTCGGCCACTACGGGTGGCTCAGGAGCTCGCCCGCCGTGCCGCGGAAAGCGAGGTCCTCATCACCTCGGAGTGCAGACGCCTAGTGGCGGACAGCGCCGAGATCGGGTCGACCGCAAAGATCGATGTCACCGGTGAACAGGGATTGGTAACGGCCCACACGCTCCTCTCCGCCTCACCGCGTCGGGATACGCTTCATAAGCTGGCGGACGGACAGCTCACGCCTTTCCGTGGGCGCGGCGAACACCTCGCCCACCTCTCCCGCCTGGCGCGCGATGCGGCGGCCGGAACGGGCGGAGTGGTGCAGATCGCGGGTGAGCCTGGGGTCGGCAAGAGCCGGCTCGTTCTGGAATTCACGGCCGGTCTGGACCCGTCGCACTTCCGAGTGCTGACCGGACGAGCGTTGCCGGTTTCGCGAAGCACGTCCTATGCGCCCATCGCTGAGATTCTCCGAGCCGTCGTGGCGGGTGAGTTGAAGAACGGATCGGAGCCGACCGCGGACGATGTGGTCCGGGCCATGCTGGAGCTCGGTGACGACCTGCGAGAGTCGATCCCGTTGCTCCTGCGACTGCTCTCGCTCAACCACCCCGACCATCCTTTCCCGACGCAGTTGTCCCGGGACCACGTCAGAGTCGAGATGGTGGAGGCCGTTGCGGGCGTTTTCTCGCTGCTCGCGGAGAGAATGTCCGTGGTGCTGGTGCTGGAGGACTGGCACTGGGCCGACGATGCGTCCACGTCGGCGCTACGCCAGTTGGCCGAGGTCGCACCATCGTTTCGGATACTCGTCATCGTAACGGTCCGGTCAGGCTACGGTGTCGACCTCCGCCGACTTCCCGGACTCGCCACGATCTCCCTGGACCCACTCGGGCCCGAGGCCAGCTCCGAGATGTTGAGTTCGGTACTGGGAGCGGATGCCATTGAGGATTCCTTGGCAGATGCGATTGCGCGTCGAACAGGGGGGAATCCTTTCTACATCGAGGAGTTCGGTACCGACCTCCTCGAGCAGGGGGTCGTCCGAATCGCTGCCGGGAGGGCGCATCTCGCCGACCGTTCGGAGGTTAGGCTGCCCGACTCGGTCCAGGCCGTGATCCGAGCTCGATTGGATCGACTGGACGCGTCGGCGAAGGGGGCTCTGTTCACCGCCTCCGTGATCGGACGGGACTTCAGCCGCGACCTCCTCGAGCAGGTCAGCTCCGAGCCCGACCAACTGGACCGCGCTCTCGCCGCGCTGAAGACGGGTGGGCTGATTCAGCAGACTCGAGTGTTGCCTGAGTCGGTCTACCGGTTCAAGCACGCGCTGACTCTCGAGGTCACGTACGAGAGCCTTCTCGCTCACCAACGCCGAACGGTCCACCACCGCGTGGCCGAAGCGCTCGAAAACCAGCCCTCGGCAGGCGAGAAGCGGTTCGACGTCCTGGCACATCACTTTGCGAGCGCCAGAGACTGGGCCCGGGCCATGCCCCACGGACTCGTGGCCGCGAGGCGTTCCGTGGAGCTGAGCGAGAACGAAGACGCACTCCGTATGCTGGACCGTTTGACAGAGGAGTGGGCTCCCCAACTCGTCCCCTCCGAGGAGACGGACCGCCTCTTGATGACGGCGCTCTTCATGAAAGAGCGCGTGCTCGACCACACCGGTGGCCGAGAGGCTCAGCAGTCGGTGATCGACCGCCTGCACCCGCTCGTGGGGAGCCTGGGTGGCGAGAACGATCGGATCGAGCTCGAGCTTCGGCAGGGGGACCTCTTCGCCGCCATACAGCGTCACGACGATGCGGAGCGAGTGCTCGAGAACGCGCTGCGTCGCGCCCGTGGGTCGGCAAATCCCACCATGCAGCGAAAGGCGCTCCGGAGCCTGGGGATGGTTTGGTGGCGTCAGGACTCGGGCCGCGAAGCCGAGGCCCTCGAGCTGCTCGAGGAGGCCCTTCAACTCGATTTGACGAACGATGACATCGACGCCGAGATCGGCGATCGGGCAAACATCTGCACGCTACTGCTCGCCATGGGACAGACCGACCGGGCGCTCGAGATGGCCGAAACCATACGCGATCGGGCGCCGTCCGGGCACGTGACGGGATCGCACCTGGCCAACTACCACCTGGCACGTTGTCACCGTGCCCGCGGCGACACGGAGCTCGCTCTTCGATTCCTTCAGGAGGCCGCGGCATTACAGGCGCCCGATCGGAACTCCGCGTTCGTTCGAAGCGCCATCGCGAGCATTCACCTGGAGTTGGGCGAGCCGGAGAAGGCGCTCGAAACGTACGACCTCATCGTAGCCGAGGCTCGACGTCATGATTTGTCGGACGCTCTGTCGATTACGCTTCGGTCGTCGGCTGACGTATTGACCGGGTTGGGGCGTGGATCGGAGGCGATTCCGTTGCTCGAAGAGGCCCAGCAGCTGTTCGGGTCACTACAAGATCGCGTCACCGAAGCAGCCGTGGCCATCGATCTCGCCGCCCTGTACTGCGAAGAGGGCCGTGCTCAGGACGCGGTGGTGGCATGGGGTACGGTCCGACAACTCGCACGCCGCATCGGTGACCCGGCGTTGGAGCTCCAGACGCTCGAAGGACTCGCAGCCGCAACCCGGCAACACTTCGGTGAGGACGATCTCTCGGTCCCGCTGTACGAGGAAGCCTCGACCCTTGCCGAAAGCCTCGACGATGCTCCTGCCGCCGCCCGCATTCTCAACAGCCTGGGAGTGATCGCTTGGGACCGCGGCGATCTCGATGGCGCTCGGGACTACTACGAACGTGCTCTCGTCGCCGCCCGCTCGGCGGAGCGTCACGACGACGTCGTCCTGATCCTGGCCAGCCTTGGTGTCGTCCACCGCAGGGCTGGAAGGCTCGAGAAGGCGGTGGCCTCGATTCAGGAGGCGATCGACGAGAGCGATCGCCCGGATTCCAACCCTCTGCTCCAAGGCTATGCCCTGGCCGTTCTCGGCGACGTGTTGATGGAAAAGCAGGACTTGGCTGCAGCGGAACGGGCGTACTCGGACTCCCTCGCGTTGAGGCGCGCGCTCGGCGACGAGCGCGGGGAGTGCTGGATGCTGGTCAAGCTTTCCGACGTCGAAGCCAGTCGAGGTGCCTTGGATCGCGTGCGAGAACTGAATGGTCGCGCCTATGAGATCGCGACCAGGATCGACGACCCGGAGCTCGTTCGGGCGAGCACGGGCCGAGAACGGTATTGAAATCCCCCAACCGGAGACACACGCATGCCTCGCTACATCATCGAGCGGAACATCGGCAGCTTCACCCACGACGAGCTGGAAGCCGTCTCACGACGATCCTTGGAGCTCATCGACGAGATGGAGGGTGTGGGATGGATCCGAAGCTACGCCTCCCACGCGGAGGGGAAGGTGTACTGCGAGTACGAAGCGCCTTCGAAGGAGGCGGTTCGTGAACATGCCCGCCGCGTAGGAGTGCCGGCGGACAAGATCTCCGAGATCGCCCTCGAAGTCAGCCCGACCATGTTCCACTGACGACGCGATTCCACCCGCGAGCTACCGCATCCATCCCTCCGCAGGCGGCGGTCCGAAGTCCACGTACTTGAACGGTCGTAGCGGCTCGCTCCGAGGCCACACCATGTCGAGGGTGTCTCCGTCGTAGAGAAACCCTGCCTGCATGACGGAGTGGATGGCCGTGCTGTTGCGGATGTCCTCCAGCGGATCGGAATCGAGAATCACGAGGTCGGCGACCTTCCCCACCTCGAGGCTCCCGAAGTCGGCGGCCATCCCCATGCCGGTGGCGACGTTGATGGTGGCCGCCTGGAGGGCTTCGTGGGGTGTCATGCCCACCATCTCGAGCATCCAGAGCTCCCAGTGGACCGCCAGTCCGTGGACCTGTCCGTGGCCACCGGAGGCGACGAGTCCCCCCGCCCTGGCGATGTCCGCCGCGCCGGAGCCGCCGTTCAGGAAGTAGTACTCGTCCAGCATGAAGCGCTGGCTGGTCCTGGACTTGTGGTCCAGCGCGGCGTGGTCCAGGAAGTGGGCCAGCTTCTCGTCGCCGTGGACGTCGGTCGTCTGGTACCAGTACAGCTCGCCCTGGTAGGTGCTGGGTGACGCGACGACCAGCGTCGGGACGTACATCGTTCCCGAGCGCGCATACAGCTGGACGAAGTCGTCGTACATGTTCACCCAATCGGTGGGCGCATGCTCGATGGCGGTGTACCCGTCCAGGATCATGGCCACCTGGCGCATCACCCCACCGCCTTCCGCCGTGGTGTTGATGCCCATCTCGTCGCCGACCTGCAGCATCCATTGGATCTGCCGGCGTTGGGGCTGCATGTACTGCTTCGTCGAAACGGAGCCACGGTCCACATAGCGCTTCACGCCCGCGTAGGCGTCTTCGTAGCTGTCGACCTGGACGGCGCTGTACGTCTGCGACGGCCCGGTCATGAAGATGCGCGGCCCGAGCATCCGACCCGCCGCGATGATCTCCCGGTAGTGGAACTGGTCCGTGGACGCGTTCACGTCCCGGGCCATGGTCACACCGAAGGCCAGGTTCACCAGCGGCTCCGGCGCGATGTCCACGAGCACGTCGCGAGGCATGCCCCGGATGTGGGCGTGGGCATCGATGAGCCCGGGGATGATGGTCTTGCCGGTGACGTCGACGACCCGGGCATCGGCAGGGACCTGTGTGGAAGCCGACGGTCCGATGGCCCGGATCCGGTTGTCCGTGACGACCACGGTGGCGTTCTCGATGACCTCGTCGCCGCGCATGGTGACGACAGTGGCGCCCGTGAGGGCGATGGACCCCTCGGGCTTGGGCATGCTGGCGACGAGGCGGATGTCCACCGTCTCGGCCTGTTGGTCGAGCCCTTCCTCGGGCGCGTCGTCACCGAAGACGTCGTCGAGAGCCAGGTGGGAGAAGACGTTGGCGAACACCCATGTGAGGCCGCTGCCATCCTGCCGCCACGTCAGATCCTGTCCTCCGTCCCGGGTCACGCGCTGAAGCGGGCCCGGGGCCGACCGGTGATTCAGCGTCACGGTCTCGAGGGACGGGGGAAGGGCCGCCACGTACACTTCCTCACGCACCGTGAAGGCGAGCCAGCGGCCGTCGGGCGACGGCACCATCTCGACGGCGTCCTCCACGGTGGCCACCTCCCGCCGCTCCGTGCCGTCCAGGCGCACGGACACCAGCGTGCCGTTGTCGGCGAACATGATGCGGGACCCGTCGGCGGAGAACGTCAGGACGTTGTCCGACGGCGCCGAGATCACCGACTGCGGCTCACCACCCGAGCTCGGGATCCATTCGATGAAGCCGCGGTTGCTGCTGTTCCGGTTCCGCGTTGCGGCGGGGTCCTCACGGACGTACGCGATGCGACTTCCGTCCGGCGACCATGACGGATTGGCGTAGTATGCCGGGACCGTCGTCAGCTGCTGAGGTCGCCCACCGTCGGACGACACGCGCCACACATGCCCCCCCTCCGTGGCGTGCCAGCTCACGAAGGCGATGCTTCGGCCATCGGGTGAGAAGGTGGGCTGATACTGGTCGTCCCCTCCGCCGATGAGCGGCCGGGGCTCGCCGTCGGGCAGATCCATGACCCAGAGCTGATTGAGCGACCCGAAGGCGAGGGTCGAACCGTCGGGGCTCATCTCCCCGTACCGCACGTTCCTCACGACGAACGACTCGTCCTCGTACGGCATCTCGTGGAAGACGAAAGGCCCGAGCTGCTGCTCGACCTGGGCCGTGAAGGAGATCTCCGACACGTCCCCGGACGCGACGTCGACTTCGTGGAAGGTCCCGTCCCGGACGAACACTACCGCCGACCCGTCCGGCGCGAAGGCGAACCGCGTCCGCTGGTTCAGGTGCTCCCGGTCGATGGGAAAAACGAGCCAGTCGTCCTCGTCGGTGGCGAGGTCGCGCAATCGGAGTCCGCTCATGGCGTCGATGTCGGCGACGTACGCCATCATCCGACCGTCGGGCGAGATGGCGGGGCGGGCGGCTCCCGAGGGAACGCGGGTGATGGGCGCGATATCACCCGTGCGGCGATCGAGGCGCATGATCTGCGACGACTCGGGAAGTCCGTTGCCGCGCAGTGACGTCCCGTCCGGGCCGCCCCGGTAGTAGACGTACCGCTCGTCGGGGCTCCAACGGAATCCCAGGCCCCGGGCCTCGTCGTGCAGCTCGACCCCACGACCACCGTCTACGTGGATGAGCCAGGGTGTCCGTCCCGCGTTCGGACTCCCCGCTTCGTTTCGTCGCACCAGGACGTACTCGCCATCGGGCGACCACTCCGGATCATCGAAGTGGAAGTTGCCACGCTCCGTGGTGAGGGGCCTGAGGTCCGAGCCGTCGGCGTCGGCCACCCAGAGATTCTCGTTGCCGCTCCGGTCACTCACGAAGAGGATGCGCTCGCCGTCGGGTGAGAAGACGGGCTGCAGGTCGAGGGCGGGTCCGCTGGTGAGGCGCGTCGCGTCGCCTCCGGCACGGCCCACCGTGTAGAGGTCGCCGAGGAGGTCGAAGAGGATGGTCGCCCCGTCGGGCGACACGTCCACGTTCATCTGCGTGCCCTGGTTCGTCTGGAAGGAGACGGTCCGCGTGGCCGTGATGCACAGGGAGTCGCAGCGGGTCTCGTCGTCCGCGTTCTGCGCGTGGGCGGGGACAGCGGTCAGAACGAGGAGTGCCGCGGCGGCGGCGAGAGGACGGCGAGTGGGCATGGACCAGGCTCCGTGAGGTGAAGGACACGGAGCGAAGGTAGGTGCGACGTGAGCAGGCGGCACGGTCGCGGAGCCGAGGTGGGTCGCCCACTTTGGAACGGTCCACCAGCGTTCACCGACTCTCAGGCAGCGTGCCCATGACCGACGCGGTCGCTTGGTTCCTGATGGTGTTCCTCGCGGGACTCGCCATCACCGTCCCCGCGTACGTCGCGCTCATGCGTGCCGTAGCACGCGACGACCCCGATGCGTTCGAGTCCCTGGGGCGACCCCACCTCCTCATGGGCTCGCCACGGCGCAGCATCGGGCTCCAGCGCTACATGCTCGAACAGTCGGTGCGCCCGTCCGCGACGCCGGCCATCGTGACCCTCTCCCGATTCCTCGTGATCGTCACGCCGATCTACGTCGTCGCGGTCTTCTGGGCCATCGGTCGGATTCTCATCCGGACCGGTTGAGGGTCCCGAGCCCCGGGGAACGCGCGGCGGACCTGCGGTCAGGCCTCGAGTACCACCGACCCCACGCGCGCGATCGCGTCGAAGTGCCTATCGAACGTAAGTACGAGGCAGCCGACCCGAGCAGCCGAGGCAGCGATCCAAACATCGTTGGTGGGCACCGGTGCGCCCGCACGCCTCAGATCCGCCACGATCTCGGCAAAATGATGGCTGACCTCGGCGTCGACGGGAACGACCTCGACCACCGGATGGCTCAGAAAGTCCAGGAGTTCACGCTCGTTGTCCTGGCGCCGCCCGCCCATGAGGAAGCCAGTTCGGAGTTCCCCGAGGGTGATGGTAGGCAAGCCGATCCACTCCGCTCGGTCGATGACGTCCAAAACCCCCTGGTGGCCTCGCTTGAGGTGGCTGTACGCCGACGTATCGAGGCAGTACCGGCTCATCCCCAGAGATCGGGGTCGATGGCGTCGAACCCCGCGACGGCCTTCTCGAACTCCCGGAAGTCCTGTTCAGTCCAGGAGCCGGCAAAGCGGTGAAGGCCGTTCGACCGCTGGCCCGAAACTCCCAGGCTCTGCTCCAACAGGTCGATGACGGTCTGATTCAGCGAGGTGCCGCGCCGACGCTTCTCCCGTTTCAGAGCCTCGGCGATCTCGGGCGGCAGGTTTCGTACGGTGAGATGCTTCATCCGGAACTCTCCTGTGCATTCATCACTCACAATCTTTGAATGCATTCTGGTACAGTCAAGTTCCATCTGGGGTGCAGGGGTGCGCCAAGCATCGCTCATCCGGTCGGGCGGACGGATGGCGTGGTGGGCCGCTGCGAACCCTCCCCTCACCCCGGATACGTGTACGGCGCCTGCAGGCCCAACGGGATTCCCAGGGCCCAATAGCCCAACAGGAAGACCGACCAGAGCACGATGAAGAACATGGAGTACGGCAACATGATGGAGACGAGAGTGCCGATGCCCAGTGACTTCACGTAGCGCTGGCAGTACACCACCACGAGGGGGAAGTACGGCATCAGGGGTGTGATGATGTTCGTCGTGGAATCCCCCACCCGGTACGCAGCCTGCGTGAGCTCGGGGCTGATGCCGAGCTGCATGAGCATGGGCACGAAGATGGGAGCCAGGAGCGCCCACTTCGCCGACGCGGACCCCACGGCCAGGTTCACGAAGCCGGTGAGGAAGATGATGCCCACGATGGTGACGCCTGGCGGAAGCGCGAGCTCGCGGAGGATCGTCGCGCCCTTCACCGCGAGGAGGGCGCCCAGGTTCGACGTACCGAAGGCCGAGATGAAGAGGGCGCAGAAGAAGGCCATGACGATGTAGTAGGCCATCTGCTGCATGGACTTCGTCATGGCGTCGATGACGTCCTTGCTCTCCTTGAACGTCCCCGCCACGTAGCCGTACACCGTGCCCGGGATCATGAAGAGGAGGAAGATGAGCGGCACGATGGACTGCATGATGGGCGCGGAGAACGACGTGATCTCTCCGTCCGGCGCGCGCAGCGGCGAGTCCTGGGGCGCAGCCGCGACCCAAAGCACGACGAGGCCCAGGGCCATGACGCCCGTGGCGACCCAGAAGGCCATCCGTTCCCGAGCCTCCAGGTCCTTCATCTGGGGCATCTCGGCGGGATCACCGTCGACGCGGGTGCCGGTGAGTCGCGGCTCCACCACCCGGTCCGTGAGGTACCAGCCGACCACCACGATGAGGATGCTCGACGCCGAGGTGAAGAACCAGTTGCACAGCGGATTCACCAGGATGTCGGGGTCGATGATCTGCGCCGCCGATTGGGTGAAGCCCTGCAGGAGCGGATCGATGCCCGACGGGATGAAGTTGGCGCTGAAGCCCCCCGACACCCCCGCGAAGGCCGCCGCGATGCCGGCGAGGGGATGTCGGCCAGCGGCGTAGTAGATCACGCCGCCCAGCGGAATCACCAGGACGTAGCCCGCGTCCGTGGCCGTATGGCTCACGATGGCCACGAGGATGAGCATCGGCGTGAGCAGCGCCTTCGGCGTGACACCGAGGACGGTGCGAAGACCCGCGTTGATGTAGCCCCCGTGCTCGGCCACCCCGATGCCCAGCATCGCCACGAGCACGACACCCAGCGGAGGGAACGACGTGAACGTCGTCACCATGCCCGCCAGGAACGCAGCCAACCCCGTCCCGGTCAGGAGGTTGTTCACGACGATGGGATCACCGGTCCGCGGATCGAGCTCGGTGAACGCCACGCCTGCCAGGAGCGCCGAAAGCCCCCACACCACCACCAGGCAGATGACGAAGAGCACCGCCGGGTCGGGCAGCTTGTTGCCCACGACCTCGATGGCGTTGAGCATCCGATCGATGGCGCGGGGGGGCGCGTCGGCGTGGGCTTCGGTGGTCACAAGCGCTCCTGGTCGGGGGTGAGGGGGCGCAAGCTAGGGTGACGCGCGCGAAGGCGCCTCATCCGGCTGTCCCCGAGAGCGCGCCGTCTCGTCGCATCGCCACCGGGCGCCCGGCCCAAACTTGCGGGTAGGCTCTCGGCGTCGGAGGTTGCGGAAACCTCTGACCTGCCCAGGGAGGACGCCCATGGCGCGCCGCTTCGACCTCGATCGTCGCACGTTTCTTCGCGGTGCCGGAGCCAGTGCGCTCCTGGGGGCGGCCGGCATCAGGCCGGTGGGGGCGTCGATGCCTCTCACCTCCCTGGCCGGCGAGCATCAGGTGTTCGACTTCGACGAGCCGTTCGACCGCTTCGGCACCGACTGTACGAAGTGGGACGGCGCGGTGCAGGACGCGGGTCATGCCATCGAGGTGGGCATGGGCATCGCCGACACCGATTTCCGCGCCGCCCCCTGCATCACGAGAGCGCTCGCTGAACGGTGCGCGCACGAGAACTGGGGATACCTACGGCGCCCCGCGAAGTATTCCGAGGCCGTCGCCGAGTGGAACCACCGGCGCTACGGCATCGAGATCGATCCCGGGGACCTGGTCTGGACGACGGGGGTCCACCCAGCCCTCATCGCCGCGCTCCTGGCGTTCTCTCCGCCGGGCTCGCGGGTGCTGATGACGACGCCCGTCTACAACGGCTTCTACACCGACCTCCGGTTCACCCGCACGCTCCCCGAGGACAGCCCCATGGTCCGGGGCAGCGACGGTCGGTACGAGATCGACTGGGACGACTTCGAGCGCCGCGCCCAGCGCTCCAACGTCTTCATCCTCTGCAATCCGCAGAATCCGACGGGCAACGTGTGGACGGAGGACGAACTGCCCCGCATGGGCGAGATCTGCCTCCGTCAACGCGTTGTCGTCCTCGCCGACGAGATCCACTGCGACTTCGTCACCGAGGGCCACACCTACACGCCCTTCGCCGCTCTGCCCGATCGTGAGATCGTGGACAACAGCGTCACCTTCAAGGCCCAGAGCAAGACGTTCAACCTGGCCGCGATGAAGGTGTCGTGGTGGTACTCGACGAACCCGGACTACCAGGCGCGGGTGCGTGCCTTCAGTCGGGCCGATCTACCGACGCTCGGGCTCGTCGCGAACCATGCCGCGCTCACGGAGGGCGAGCCGTGGCTCGATCAGCTTCTGCCTTACATCGACGCGAACCAGGAGTTCGCTTCGTCGTACATGCGCGACCATGTCCCGGGCGTGCACTGCACCAAAGCGGAAGGGACGTACCTGGCGTGGGTCGACGTTCGCGAGATCATGGAGGCCATCGACGCCGAAAGGATCGCCGAAGAAGAGACGGCGACGTCGGTGGAAACGGTCACACCGGGCAAGGTCGTTCAGCGCTGGATGGCCGAGCACGCCGGCGTCTTCCTGAGCCCGGGCGACGGCTTCGGGACCGGGGGCGTCGGCTACATGAGAATGAACCTGGGCACGCAGCGCGCTCGTCTGCGCCACGCCCTCGACAACATCGCGGCCGCGGTCGCCGAACTCTGAAGGAGTCCCTCGCCATGATCCGTTCACGCATTCCGGCATTCGCGCTGCTCACATCCCTCGTGATCGCCGCTCCCCTCTCGGCGCAGTTCGAGATGGTCGGCTCCATCGACTTCCCCACATCGGCGAACGGAGAGGCCCAACAGCACTTCCTCCGCGGCGTCGCGATCCTCCACAGCTTCGGTTGGGAGCAGGCCATCGAGGAGTTCCAGGCCGCACAGGCGGCGGACCCCGACTTCGCGCTGGCCTACTGGGGCGAATCGCTCTGCTACAACCACCCCCTCGTGTCGCGGATGGACGCGACGGAGCCGAGTCGCGTGCTGGAGAAGCTGGCGCCGACGCGCGCCGAGCGGCTGGCCAAGGCACCCACGGACCGGGAGCGGGGTCTGCTCGAGGCGGTCGAGATCCTGTGGGGTGACGGCGATCACATCGAGCGACGCGTCGCGTACATGGACGCCATGGAACGCCTGCACGAGCGCTACCCTCACGACTCCGAGATCGCCGCCTTCTACTCGCTGTCGATGCTGAGCGCCGTAGCGGCGACGCGGGACCTGAGTGGACGACTGAACGTCCGTGCCGGGACCATCGCCCTGAAGCTGAGCCAGGACAACCCGGACCATCCCGGCGCGGTGCACTACACGATCCACGCCTTCGACGACCCCATCCACGCGCCGCTCGCTCTCCAGGCGGCCCACCGTTTCGCCGACATCGCGCCGGCGGTCTCGCACGCGCGTCACATGCCCACCCACATCTTCATCCAGCACGGCATGTGGGACTACGTGTCGAATCACAACCAGTCGGCGTACGACGCGGCTCGCGAGCTGTGGCAACCGGGCCAGAGCATGGGCGACGCCATCCATTCCCTCGACTGGGGTCAGTACGGCGACCTCCAACGAGGCGACTACGAGAAGGCTCGCCTGTGGATCGATCGCATCGAGGAGATGGCCGAGCAAGGTGGCTTCATGGAGGGCGGGGCTCGCGGCGAGGCCGGCGTGGCCCGCGCGGTGAGCACGAATTCGCTGCTCCGGGCCCGCTACATCGTGGATACGGAGGAGTGGAACGTACGGCCCGTGACCGACGAGTCGACGCCCAACGAGCTCCTGGCCACGGGCCTCAGTGCGCACCGCCTCGGTGACGCCGAGGCGCTACGGGCGGCGGAAGCCGCGCTCGCGGAGCATGCCGAGGGCGACGACGGCGGCTACACGGCGGTGATGCACAGGCAGGTGGCGGCCCTCCGCCACGCAGGAATGGGCCACGCCGACGTGGCCACCGGCCTCATGGACGAGGCCGTGGAGATGGTGCTGGCCATGGCGCCTCCACGCGGTTCGGCGAGCCCCATCAAGCCCGTCTTCGAGCTCTACGGCGAGCTGTTGCTCGAGCTGGACCAGCCGGCGGCCGCGGCCGAGCAGTTCGAGACGTCCCTCCTGCGGATGCCCCGTCGGCCCCGCTCACTCCTCGGCCTCGCGCGGGCCCGCGCCGAGATCGGCGACCACGACGGCGCCGCGGAGGCGTACCGCGAACTCACCGACGTGTGGCAGGGCCGCGATCACTTCGCGGGAATGCAGGAAGCGCGGCAGTTCCTTCAGGAGACGATGAACGAGCCGACGCCGTAGCGCAGCGCTTTCGGGGGGGGACGGCGCCGACCAGCACATGCGTCGGTCATCCGCGCCGCCCCCCCGATTCGGCAGGACGGGTGCGGCAACGTGGACACGATTCCTGGCCACCTTCATGTTCAGGCCAATCGCGTCGCACGTCGCACCTCGTCCTTGGATCGCTGGCTTGGCCAACCCCACCCGTACCTTTAGTCCCGTTTCTTGGTGCTTGCTCGCCGTGACGTTGACCGGCCTGGTGCCCGCCACGTCGCACGGCCAACAAAGACCCCCGCGGGAGGGACCGCCGTCGAATCCCCTCGTCGATCCGGGTGAGCTGGAGGTCGCCGGCTACGAGTCGTACGAGCGCAGCGCCGGGACGACGGGTGACGACGGTGTGCATCGCGTCGCGCTGGAGGCTCGGGAGGTGGAATGGCGGCCTTGGGGTGACGAGGGTCCGGCGCTCAGGGCCCATGCGTTCGTCGAGGACGGTCGCGACGCGCGGGTCCCGGGTCCCCTGATTCGCGTGCCCGCCGGTACGACGGTCGAGGTCACGCTGCGCAACAGCCTGCCCCGGCCGCTGGCCGTCCGTGGTCTGAACGATCGCCCGGGCCGCGACCCGACGGCCACCAACCTATTCGACGCCTTCGGACCTCCCGTGACCCTGGCCCCCGGTACCGAACGACGCGTGCGCTTCGTCGCCTCGACGCCGGGGACGTTCCACTACTACGGACGGGCGCCGGGCTCGAACGATCGCATTCCCCCGCCCTTCTTCAGCGGTGATGGTCCGGACGGTCCCTTCGTCGGAGTGATGGTCGTCGACGAGCCCGCTGCGGAGGCTCCTTCCTCGGAGCGGATCCTCCTCATCACACAGTGTGTACACGAGGCAGTGCCCGGGTCCGAGGAGCCCTTCCGGTTCATGATCAACGGCCGGTCGTGGCCGGCTACCGAGCGGGTACGGCTGACGACGGGACAAGAAGAACGGTGGCGAATCATCAACGCGTCGGGCATCCACCACCCCATGCACCTCCACGGCTTCCACTTCGACGTGGTCGCTCGGGGCGATACCTGGGCGGAGACCGTGTTCCGGCCCGACGAGCGCCGAACCGTGGTGACCGAGCGTCTCAATCTCGGCGAGACCATGCGCATTTCGTGGACTCCGACCGAGCCCGGCAATTGGCTCTTCCATTGCCACCTCATGCACCACATGTCGGACACGCCGCACCCGCCGCCGGCTCTGGGGATGTCGGCTCCCCCTCCCGACGACCATGCGGCACGGATGGGCGGATTGGTCGTAGGAATCACGGTGGAGAGTGACGAACCCGCGGACGCCGCACCGTCCGTAGCACGCTCTCTCTCGCTCTGGCCGGGCATCCGCGACGGTGCGTTCGGAGACGCCCCGGCCGTGGGCTTCGTGCTGCAGGACGGACCCCGCCCTCCCGACGCGGACTCGGTGGTCGTTCCCGGAACGCCCCTGGTCATCGAGCAGGGAGCCGTGACGGAGGTCACCGTCCACAACCGGCTCGACTTCCCTCTCGGTGTGCATTGGCATGGCCTCGAGCTTCGGAGCCGGTACGATGGCGTCCCCGGCTGGAGTGGACGGTCAGAATCACCAACGCCACCGATCGCGCCAGGTGAATCGGCTTCGGTTCTTCTCGCACCGCCTCGGGCCGGGACCTTCATGTACCACGTCCACTCCGAACCCGGACACCAGTTGGCGCAGGGGCTGTATGGGGCCCTCATCGTGGTGGACGACGGGGACCGGCTGGATGAAGACGATGTGCTGGTCGTCCTCGGCTCCCTCGGGGCCGAACGCCATTCGACGCCCGTCATCAACGGTTCCGAATCCCCTCGGCCTCTGGATCTCCGCATGGGTCGGGAGTACCGACTGCGATTCATGCACATCAGCCCCAACGACCAGAAGTCCGTCGCGCTGCATGGATCGGACGGTGTCCTCGAGTGGACGCCGACCGCCGAGGACGGCGCGGACCTTCCACCGGCACTCGTCCGCCCAGTCGGCGCGACCTTCGCCCCCCACGTGGGTGAGACGTACGACTTCCTCTGGTCGCCGCCCGCCGCGGGTGACTACGAGCTGCGAGTCACGACCCAGTTCGAGAACGGAGCGCCTGCCTTCCCCACCGCGAACACACCGCCCCACGAAGGTCGGTGGATGATTCGCGTCCGCTAGTAGTGCCAGGGGAACCGCGAGAAATCCTTGTCCCGCTTCTCGACGAAGGCGTCACGCCCTTCCTTCGCCTCGTCGGTCCCGTACGCCAGACGCGTGGCCTCACCGGCGAAGAGCTGCTGCCCGACCAATCCGTCGTCGACCAGGTTGAACCCGAACTTCAGCATGCGCATCGCGGTGGGGCTTTTCTCGTTGATGGTGCGCGCCCAGCTCAGCGCGGTCTCTTCGAGTTCGGCGTGGGGGACGGACGCGTTGACCATTCCCATGGCGAGCGCCTCGTCGGCGGTGTAGTCGAAGCCGAGGAAGAAGATCTCCCGGGCACGCTTCTGCCCCACCATCCGCGCCAAGTACGCCGACCCGTATCCACTGTCGAAGCTCGCCACGTCTGGATCGGTCTGCTTGAAGCGCGCGTGCTCCTTGCTGGCGAGGGTCAGGTCGCAGACCACATGAAGGCTGTGACCCCCTCCTGCCGCCCACCCCGGCACCACGGCGATGACCACCTTCGGCATAAAGCGTATGAGCCGCTGAACCTCCAGGATGTGCAGACGGCCGAGGCGCGCGGGATCGACCGTCCCCTCGTCGCCCTCGTACTTGTAGCCGTCCGCGCCCCGGATGCGCTGGTCTCCCCCCGACGAGAAGGCCCAACCGCCGTCCTTGGGCGAGGGCCCGTTCCCGGTGAGGAGAACGCATCCCACGCGCGACGACGTCCGCGCGTGCTCCAGCGTGCGAAAGAGCTCGTCCACGGTCCTGGGCCGAAACGCGTTCCGCGACTCGGGCCGGTCGAAGGCGATGCGTACGGTGCGCTCGTCCACCGACCGGTGGTAGGTGATGTCGGTCAGGTCGTCGAAGCCGGGGACGTCCTGCCAGGCGGACGCATCGAAGATCTCGGATACCATGATGGGGCTGTCGAAGGTCGAGGTATGGCGGAGTGGTGTGCCGCAGGAGGCTAGAGGTGTTGGTGGAGCGTCACAAGGCGAGTGCGGCCTTCCTGTTGCCCATTCCGCGCCCCGACGCCACCGTGGGCGGCAACAGACCCACGGCCCGGAGGCACGACGCACGTGAAGTCGTTCTTTCCCATGCGACGCAGCGAGGCAGCCACCCTCGTCTTTCTCATCGGCTTCGCGGTGTTCGCGTTCCTGCCGGCGTGGCGCACGGCTGAGCTGAAGGGCATGGCGGTGTTCGGCTGGCTCGTCGCCGCGCTCATGGTGCTGTCGCCTGCGTTGGCCCTGACCACGTTCGTCCTCGACCGCCGCGGTGCTCGGGCCGAGTCGGACGACCCCGGCACGCGGCCCGACTGATGCTCCTCGAGCGGGCCCTCGTCGGCATCTACCTCGCCGCCTGCATCGGCATCGGGATCGCCGTATCGAGGCGGGTGTTCGGCTCGGGCGACGAGTACTGGGTCGCGGGCCGCCGCATCGGCACGGTCGTCAACTCCATGGCGATCATGGCGGCGCTGGCCAGTGGCGGCTCGATCATCGGGGTCATGGGCCTCGCCTACGCGCAGGGCATCCCCGCGACCCTGGCCCTCTTCGGCGGAGCGGTGGTCGGTTTTCCGCTGGCGTCGATCCTCGTGGCGAAGCCACTTCGGAACTTCGGCAAGTTCACCATCACCGACTTTCTGAGCTTCCGGTATCCGCACGCGGTGGTTCGCTACCTCGTGCCCATCCTCATCGTCATCGCCTTCACGATCTACATCGTGGCGCAGCTGAAGGCCGCCGGCATCACCGCGGAAGCGCTGCTGGGTATTCCGTACAACACGGCGCTCACCCTCGCGACGCTGGTCTTCATCACGTACGTGTCGTTCGGCGGAATGGTCGCCATCACCTGGACCGACGTCATCCAGGGCGTCCTCATGGTCTTCGTCGTCCTGGGCACCGCGCTGGTTCTGACGTGGAGGGTGGGCTCGCCCTTCGAGATCATGGACCAGGCCACCGCGGTCGCTCCGGAGTTGGGTCAGGTGAGCCACATGCCCGTCTCGGGCTACCTGGGCTACTTCATCATCTGGGCCACGGCGATACCCGTCATCCCGCACATCGTCATGAGGGTCTTCACGGCGAAAGACGCCGAGAGCGCGCGCATGTCGCTGAACCTCTCGATGCTCGTCTACAGCGTGATGATTCTGGCTGCGGTGCTCGCCATCGTCCCCGTGGGCCGCATCGACTTCCCCGGACTCCAGGACGCCGACCAGCTCTTCCTTCGGGTCATGGAGACCCAGTTTCCGCCGCTCATCCGTGGGATCGCCGTCGCTGCCGTCCTCGCCGCGGTCATGTCGACGACCGACGCGCTCTTGCTGGCCTGCAGCTCGGCCATCGCCCACGACCTGCTCGGCAACGCCCTCCGGGGACGCGCAAGCGAGCGAACGCTGAGCCTCGTCCGGGTGGGGTCGGCGTGGTTCGTCGGCATCGCCGCGCTGCTCTGGGCCTTCAATCCGCCCGAGCTGATCTCCGAGTTCTACACGGCCGGTGTCGGCATCCTCAGCGCGAGCCTCTTCGTGCCCACCATCGCCGGACTATGGTGGAAGCGGGCCAACCTTGCCGGGGGAGTGGGCGCGGTCGTGAGTGGAGCGGTCGCGTATGTCGTCGTGCAGGTCGGGCTGCTCGACATCGGACTGGCACCCGTGGTCGTCGGGTTGGCGGCCAGCGCCAGCGCGATGGCGTTGGGCGGACTCCTCGGCGCCCGCGAATCGCCGGACATGATCGAGCGGATCGGAGCGTTGCACCGGTAGGCCGAACCCCAGGTGGCCCTGGTCCGCGCTGCTACGGGTCCCCGGTCTCCTCATCGGCCTCGGCCGGTTCGTCGTCGTCCGCGGACTCGTCGGTCCTCTCCACCTCGATGGTGCAGTTCGTGACGATGGCCGCGATGGCGCCGACCGCCGCCCACACCGGCATCAGAACGGCGCCGGCCACTCCGATGGTCACCGGGAACTCGATGAGCGTCCGGCCCTCGTCGTTGGTGATCACGACACGCCGCAAGTTCCACTCGCGAATCCACTCCACGATGGTGGCGATGACCTTGTCACCCGCCACGCGAAACTTGTCGCGCCCCTGTCCGTTTTGCCCGCTATCGCTCGAATCCGTCATCTGAAGATCCCTTCCCATCGTTTACGTTGGCCCCGGTGTGACCCTACGTAACGCAGGGGCGCAGGGTTTAGGGCGTGAATTCCCGAGCTATGGACCCCTCCGTTCCTTGCCCCACTCCGCGCTCCACCGGACATTGAACGGTACCCCCGCAACCGATCACGCGCGGGGTATGCGCCACGGGCGGAGGCGCGTGCCATGCCCGACCAGACCAGTTCCGAAAGCCCGAAGAGAATCGGCCCCTATCACATCATCCAGGTGATCGGTGAGGGGGGGATGGGCGTGGTCTACGAGGCGGAGCAGAAGGAGCCGGTTCGTCGTCGCGTGGCTATCAAGACCATGAAGGCCGGTCTGGACACGAAGGAGGTGGTGGGGCGCTTCGAGGCGGAGCGGCAGGCCCTCGCCGTGATGGACCACCCGGGCATCGCCAAGGTCTTCGATGCCGGGGAGACGGAGGCAGGTCGGCCATACTTCGTCATGGAGCTCGTGCGGGGCATTCGTATCGACGAGTACTCCGACTCCTATCGGCTGACGACACGCGAGCGTGTCGAGCTCTTCGTGGATGTCTGCGACGCGGTGCAGCACGCTCACCTGAAGGGTGTGATTCATCGCGACCTGAAGCCGAGCAACATCCTGGTCACGGAGGAGCAGGGTCATCTGCTCCCGAAGATCATCGACTTCGGCGTCGCCAAGGCCACGGGTCAGCGCCTCTCCCACGAGACGGTGGTGACCACGTTCGGGCAGGCGTTGGGCACGCTGGCCTACATGAGCCCGGAGCAGGCCGAGATGAGCGGGCTCGACGTCGACACTCGGGCCGACATCTATTCGTTGGGCGTGATCCTGTACGAGCTCCTCCTGGGCGTCGTGCCCGTCGACCCGGCAGAGGTGGGTGCGCCGGTATTCCTCGCTCGCCTCATCGAGCGCGACACACCGACGCCGACACCGAGCCGACGACTCACGAGCCTGTCCGAGGAGCGAAAGGCCATCCTGGCCCGCCATCGACACACCGATCCGGACGCCATGCGGCGCGAGCTCCGCAGCGACCTCCAATGGATCGTACTGAAGGCGATGGACAAGGAGCGGGCTCGCCGCTACGAGACGGCGAGTCACCTGGCCGCCGATCTCCGGCGCTTCCTCGACGACGAGCCGGTGCTCGCTCACCCGCCGTCGACCCGTTACCGCGTGCGCAAGTTCGTCCGTCGGAACCGGATGCCGGTGGCCATGGCAGGAGGCCTGGTCGTGGTCACGCTCTTCTACGCAGGCTCGTTGGCTCGGCAGTTCCAGCGCGTGGCCGAAGAACGTGACCGGGCCGAGACCGAGGCTCAGACCGCGCAGCGGGTCTCGGACTTCATGGCCGAGCTCTTCTCCGTTTCCAACCCCAGCGAGGCGCGCGGTCGGACCATCACGGCCGTGGAGGTCTTGGACCGGGGTCGTGACCGCATCGCCACCGAGCTCGCCGATGAGCCCATCGTACAGTCGAGGCTCATGACCGTCATGGGAACCGTCTACCTGCGCCTCGGCCTGTACCAAGAAGCCGAGGATCTGCTCCTCGAAGCCATCGAAGCGGCGGAAAGGGGTCTCGGGCCGGCCGACGTCCGGACCGCGACGAGCCTGAACCAGCTCGCGTGGGTCTATCTCCAGCAGCAGCGCCTCGATGAAGCCCTGGAGCTGACCCGTCGCGCCGAGTCCATCGCTCGCGCGGAGTGGGGCGATGACGATGTCCGAATCGCCGGCGTATTGCAGACGATCGGAATGATCCAGCGCAATCGCGGCGAGTACGAGGAGGCGCGAGAGGCACTGGAACGCGCAACCGAGCTGCGGGTGGAGCAGCTCGGTCCCGAGCATGGCGACGTGGCGTGGAGCCTTTATCACCTCGGCTGGCTCACCTATCTGGAAGGCGATCTGCTGGGCGCCAGAGAGGTCTACGAACGGGCCATCGCCATCTTCGAAGCGACGCTCGACCCGGATGATCCGCTCATCACGTGGGGCTACAACGACATGGCCATCGTACTCAACGACCTCGGCGAGTTCGGTGAAGCTCAGGCCATGCACGAGCGCATCATCGCGCACCGTGAGCGGACGCTCGGGCCGGAGCACCCGAACCTCGCTCCGGCCCTGGGCAACCTAGCGGCCGTCCTCGTACGCGTGGGAGAAGCCGAGGCGGCGCTCGCACACCGGGAGCGCGCGTTGGAGATCCGCCGCAAGGCGTTCGGCCCCAACAGTACCGCCGTGGCAACGACGCTATCCGACATCGGCTTGTCCCTCCACAGCATGAGCCGCTACGACGAGGCGCTGGACGTCTACCGTCAGGCACTTCGCATCCACGAGGCGTCCGGTGAAGATCGGGGCGGCTTGCAGCGGGTGCTCAACAATCTCGGGTACCTGCTCCGCTACATCGGTCGGGAAGACGAAGCCCGCCGCCATCTCCTCCGCTCCGTCGAGCTGTCGGAGGCCATGGTCGGACCTGGTCACCCGGACCAGATGTCGGCGCTGGTCAACCTCGGCTTCCTCGAGCGCGATCTAGGCCGGAACGAGCAAGCCGTCAGATACATGGAGCGGGCGGTCGCCATCGCGAACGACCGTTGGGGCGAGGGACACGTCGAGGCCGCGGCGCCTGTCACATACCTCGGCAGCATCCTCGTGAACCTGGGCCGCGCCGGCGAGGCACTGCAGTACCTCGAAGCCGCCGACGCGAGCTACGTGGCGGTGGATCCCGACCACCCATACCGGCCCGACACGCTGTACGAGATCGCGCGCGCCCATGCGGTAAACGGGGCCACGTCGGACAGGGACACCACCCTCGCCCAACTGGTAGGCATCAGCCAGCGCGTCGACGGGGAGGAAAGCGTCCCCTACGCCGACTGGCGCATGCGAGCGGCAGTCCTTCAGGGCGATCGCGAGGCGGCGCTCCGCTGGCTGGAGGCGATGATCGAGGGTGGGTACACCGACGCCCGGCTGCTGCGCAACTTCAGCTTGGCCGACCTCATCGGTTCGGCGGACTTCAATCGCCTGACAAGAAGCATCCAGGAGTCGGTTGAGGGAGCAGCCGAGGCCGCCCAACGCTCGTAGGCACGAAGCACTTTCGTTTGGGTGGCGCTGGCCGTCGAGGGAATCCTCGAGTTTTGGGTACCGTCAGCCGGCCCACACCTCTCCGAACAGCCGGTACCAGTTTCCGCTCATTATCTTCTCGGCCTCGACGGCGCCGTAGCCCCGACCGCGAAGGCCCTCCCAGATCGTCTCCATTCTCCGCGGGTGGTTCAGCTCCGAGAGGAAGAAGGGCCAGCGTACCGGCGGCATCGTCGCCGGGTCGGGGTAGAGGCGGGACAGCTCGTCCACCAGCTTCTGCCGCTCCTCCGCGGTATCGGGGACGGTGCGGTGCTCGCGGTCGCTCCCGATCCCCACGTGGTCGATGCCGCAGACGTTCACGGCGTGATCGATGTGGTCCAGGTAGTCTCCCAGATCGTTCCGCTCACGGGGGCCCAGGTAGGGGTTGAGCTGGACGATCCCCAGGACACCGCCCTTGTCGGCCATCTCCCGGAGAGCCTGGTCGGTCTTGTTTCGCGAGTGATCGAACACCGCCTTGCAGCCCGCGTGGGTGATGGCGATGGGGTCGGAGGAAAAGCGGATGGCGTCGAGGGTCGACTGCTCCCCCGTGTGGGAGACATCGACCAGCATGCCCTGGGCGTTCATCGCCTCGACGATCTCGATCCCGTACTCGGACAGGCCGGAGTTGGTGCGCTCCGAACTGCCGTCGCCCAACAAGTTCCGGTGGTTGTACGTGAGCTGCAGGATGCGGACGCCCATCTCCCACAGGGTGTCCACCCGCCCCGGGTCCCGTTCCAGCGGCGTGGCGTTCTGTGGATAGTAGATCAGCCCAAGCCGCCCCGATGCGATGGCGCGGTCGACATCGGCCACGGTGCGGACACGCATGAGACGGTCGGGATGGGCATCGATGTGGGTCTCGTATGCTTCGATCTCCGCAACCATGTCCGGAAAGGCGTCGGAGCCGTAGAGCCCCGGGTTGCCGACGGTGACCACACAGGAGCGCATTCCGCTCCCGATGATCTCGTCCAGGAGGGCGGGCTCATAGTCCAGTCGGATCTCGCCCAGCCCGTCGATGGAAACGGGAGCTTCCTGAGGGAGTGATCGGGAGTGGCCGTCGGAGGCCTCGAGAGACAGGCTCCCCGCCAGAGGCAGGGCGGCGGTGGTCCGGAGAAAGTGGCGGCGATCCATGGCGCGCGTGGTCGGAGGTGGTGGGGTGCGCAGAGTGCGCGGGGGAGCGATGCGGCGCCACCCGCGGAACGTGCGCGGTGCGTCGTCAGAGGGCAGCCGAATTGCCCGCGTCCTATAGCGCGTAGCTTATTCGCGCCCCAGGTTGATGGCCCCCTCTAGGAAGGAGTGACGCCAATGCGCACCCATCAAGCCGTCGCGCTCTTCGCGGCGATCCTTGCACTCGCCCTCACGGGAGCGGCCGTACACGCGCAACAAACGATCGCGATCAACTACTCTGTCGTTCCCAAGACAGGCATGACCACCCAATTCGAGGCCGCGTTGAAGAATCACGTCGCGTGGCGGGTGGCCAACGGCGATCCATGGACCTGGGGGGTGTCCATGCGTGTGGCTGGTGACGGACTCGGAGAGTACTCGATCCGCTCGAGCGGCCATTCGTGGGCCGATCTCGACGCCTACGACGCAGACTTCGGGCCCGTGGCGTTCGACAACTGGATGGCCACGGTACAGCCCCTTGTGGAGTCCGTGTCCAACACGATCTCGGTCATCAACGAGGACTGGAGCCATCGGCAACCGGAGGGTCGCGCAGTCAACCTCGTGAACATTGCCACCTTCCACGTGCGACCGGGCCAGCAGGAACGCTTCAACGAACTCGTAGGTCAGGCCACGACCGCGCTCAAGGCAGCCAATGTGGACTACTATTGGCTCTTCTCGACGCCCGTGGTCGGTGGTGGCATGGGACCGGTCTGGAACGTCGTCGGGTTGGCCGATAGCTGGACCGACATGGAGCCTCGCGACGCTGAGTTCGTGGAGGCCATGACAGCCCACATGGGTGCGGATGCGGCGCAGGAGTGGGTCGAGGAGTTCGGCCAGGTGATACGTGGCATGGAGAGTCAGGTACGACGCCTCCGCCCCGATCTGGGCACGGCCGGGACCAGCTGAGACTCACCGGGGAAGCGAACCGCGGCGGGTGGCCTCTGGCGGGCTGCCCGCCGTTCTTCGGAGCGGCATTGAGGAGGGATGCACCGTTGTGGAAGACCACTAATCCTTGGCAGTACTTCTTCGAAGAGGTGAGGCGCCGAGTCCCCACCTGGTAGATTGGGTCCCCTGCCACCCCGAGCCCGGGACCTCACCGTGAAGCACCCCGAAGCCTTCGTACCTCAGCGGCACTCAGCGTTCAGAACGGACAAGATGGGCAAGAGCACCCTCTTCATGTCGGAACGCATGATGGTGGGGCTCAACGCCTTCGAGCCTGGACAAGAGCACGCGCTGCACGCCCACGCCGAGCAGGACAAGATGTACCTCACCCTCGACGGAAGCGGCCACTTCCTGCTCGACGGCGAGGAGATCGAGATGGAGGCAGGCCAGATGCTCGTGGCACCGGAGGGGATCCCACACGGGATCCGCAACACGAGCGACGAGCGCCTCATCGTCCTGGTCGTCATGGCACCTGCGCCCGGCTGACGGCTGCGGAACGGGCGCCTCGTACCCTCCTGTTCCGGGTCCCCCATCAGGAACACGGCACGCCTCACGCTGGTTTCGGGGGTGTGCCGACACCCCGACTACGATCCGCCTGTTTCCCGCTTGTCGTCCTCGCCGCCGTACCGGCGTGTGGCACTGCGCCGCCCACCGATCCGCCCAGTCTCGAACGACTGGAGGTCCAGCCCGTGGTCGCCCGGGTGAGCCACGCTGGGGACTCTGCACAGTTCCAAGCCTGGGCGGTTTTCGCCGACGGCACCCGGCAGGCCGTTCGACCCACCTGGATCTCGAGTGCTCCCGAGATCGTCTCCATCGACGAAGACGGCTGGGCCAGGGCCCTGGCAGGCGGCGGCGGTGTGGCCATCGAGGCAAGATACTCCGGCAAGCGCGGACCGGCATCGATGATGATCAACTCAGACATCGCCCCCCCCGAGCTCCTGGACGTCTTCGCTGAGTCGTCCCGGGTCACCATCTCCATCGCGCCGGTGACGGTTCTGATCACTGCCGAGTTCCGCGACGAGGGATCGGGAATCGGATCCGCATTCGCCATCTTCGATGGACCGTTGGGTACCGGGATCA
>CALJKZ010000434.1 GCA_937983085.1 uncultured Gemmatimonadales bacterium | reverse complement strand
ACCCAGCTCGCGGCCATGAGCGCCGTGGGTCTGGGCCTGGCCGTGGCGGTGCTGGGGCCCCTGGCCATCGAGGGACTCACCGATCTGGCCTCTGTCCGGAGCGAGGCGCGTACCTACCTGCCGTACGCCGCCGTCTACGTGATGCTCTCGTTTCCGGCCTTCCAGCTCGACGGCATCTTCATCGGCGCCACCGCGACGCGGGCCATGCGCAACGCCAGCATCGCGTCCTTCGCCGCCTTCGTCGCGCTCTCTCTGGGCCTGATGCCGAGGTACGAGAACCTGGGCCTCTGGCTGGCGTTCATCGTCTACGTCGTGGCGCGGGCGGTGGCTCTGGGCGTGGCGTTTGCGGGGCTGCGGCGGTCTGTGGCCGAGGGCGGATAGCCACCGAGAGCGCCCACACTTCGTTGACCGCACCCGTCTACTATATTACTATCTGCTCATGTACTGATACGCCTGCCTCCACCGCACCCCATGCACGAACGCCTACCCACCGAAGTCCTCGAGCTCGTCGCCGAACGCTTTCGCGTCCTGTCCGAGCCAACCCGCCTGCGCATCCTCGACGTGCTCCTCGAAGGCGAGCGCACCGTCTCGGACCTCGTGGAGGATACGGGGCTCAACCAGGCCAACGTGTCCAAGCACCTCGCCATCCTGCGCTCCTCGGACTTCGTTGATCGTCGCAAGGAGGGCCTGTACGCCTACTACAGCGTGAGCGACCCCTCCGTCGCCCACCTCTGCACCATCATGTGCGCGCGCCTGGAGGAACGGGCCGAAGAACAGAGCGCACTCCTGTCTACCGGAAGCTGAAGCCATGGAATTCCTGACTCGACCCTGGCCGTGGTACGTCGCCGGACCCGTCATCGGTCTCACCGTACCCCTCGTCTACCTGTACGCCGGCCGGAAGTGGGGCGTCTCGTCCACCTTCCGCGACGTCTGCGCGGCAACCTTCCCACGGAACCTGGAGTACTTCTCGTACTCGTGGCGCGAGAGCGGAGGTTGGCGCCTCACCATGGCCGTAGGGCTCGTCATCGGCGGGCTCATCGCCGGCCTCACGGGTCCGTCCGAGGTGATGATCTCCGAGGCTACCAGGGCCGACCTTTCGGCGCTGGGCATCACCGACTTCGGCGGCCTGATGCCCTCCGAGATCTTCTCGTGGGCGGGCCTGGCGACTCCCGCCGGCGTCATCCTCATCGTCGTCGGCGGGTTCCTGGTGGGCTTCGGAACGCGCTACGCCAACGGGTGCACGTCGGGCCACGCCATCTCGGGGCTGTCGGCGCTCCGCGTCACGTCCTTCGTGGCGGTCCTGGGCTTCTTCGCAGGCGGGCTCATCGCCACGCATCTCCTCCTCCCGCTGATCCTGGGGGGTGGTTCCTGATGGCCGTGGACACGAAGAACCCCGCACCCGCCACCGGCGGCTCGTCCATGGCCACCGGCCCCGAACGGCTCTGGCCCTACCTCCTGCTGGGCATCGTCCTCGGCATCGTCTTCACACGATCCGAGGTCGTCTCCTGGTTCCGCATCCAGGAGATGTTCCGGTTCCAGGCCCTCCACATGTACGGCATCATCGGGTCGGCCGTGGGCGTCGGGGCCGTGAGCGTGTGGCTCATCAAGAAGCTGGGGCTCCGGTCCCTCACGGACCGACCCATGGAGATCCCCGAGGACCGCTTCCAGGCACCGGGCACCCAGTACTGGGCCGGTGGAACGGCCTTCGGCCTCGGATGGGGCCTCATGGGTGCGTGCCCCGGGCCCATCTACGTACTCATCGGAAACGGCGTCACGGTGATGATCGTCGCGTTCCTCAGCGCCCTCGCGGGGGTCTGGACCTACGGCGCATTGCGCCACCGGCTCCCCCACAGCTGACCCTCGGAGACCCACCATGTTCTTCCGACAGATCTTCGATCCCGAGCTCGCCCAGTACGCCTACCTCATCGGGTGCCAGCGCACGGGCGAGGCCATCGTCATCGACCCCGAGCGAGACATCGACCGGTACGTCGAGATCGCCCGCGAGGAGGGCCTCCGCATCGTCGCGGCCACGGAAACCCACATCCACGCCGACTTCCTCTCGGGAACGCGCGAGTTCGCCGAGCAACACGGCACCACGCTCTATCTCTCCGACGAGGGCGGGGCCGACTGGTCGTACGCGTGGGCCAAGGACTCGGACTACGACGTCCGGTTCCTGAAGGACAACGACACCTTCACCATCGGCAACATCCGGTTCCAGGCGCTCCACACCCCGGGCCACACGCCGGAGCACGTGAGCTTCCTGGTGACGGATCTGGGAGGCGGAGCCAGCGAGCCCATCGGCATCGCCTCGGGGGACTTCGTCTTCGTGGGCGACCTGGGCCGCCCGGACCTTCTGGAGACGGCGGCCGGGGTCTCCGGCGCCCGGGAACCGTCGGCCCGCCGGCTCTTCGACTCCACCCGGCGCTTCCTCACCCTCGACGACCACCTGCAGGTCTGGCCCGGTCACGGCGCCGGGAGCGCGTGCGGCAAGGCTCTGGGCGCCGTGCCCCAGTCGACGGTGGGCTACGAGCGGCGGTTCAACGCCGGCCTCGGCTTCGACGAGGAGAAGAGCTTCGTCGCCGCCATCCTCGACGGACAGCCCGAGCCCCCGCTCTACTTCGCCCGCATGAAGGAACTCAACAAGAACGGCGTGCCCGTTCTCGGCGGCCTGCCGCAGCCGGAGGCCCTCGACATCGACGAGCTCGTGGCGCGGGGTTCGGCCGACGGCGCCGTCATCGTCGACACGCGCCCCGACCGGAAGGCCTTCATGGCCGGCCACCTGCCGGGGTCGCTGTACGCTCCGCTGGGCATCAACTTCGCCATGATCGTGGGCTCGTACGTGGACCCCGACACCGACATCCACCTCGTCGTGGAGCCGTCGGAATTGGACGTCGCCGTGCGCACCCTCGTACGGATCGGCTACGACCGCGTGATCGGGTGGGCGCCTCCAGGGAGCCTCTCCGAAGCGTCGGTGGCCCCCGCGAGCATCGAGCGGGTGGTGTTCGACGACCTGCCCGAGCGTATCGACCCGGGCGAGCACACCGTCCTCGACGTTCGGCGGGCGGCGGAGCACGGCGCAGGTCACGTCCCGGGCGCCATCAACATCGCCCACACGCGCCTCGCCAGGCGCCTGGACGAGGTCCCACGCGACAAGCCGGTCCTCACCTACTGCCGCTCGGGCAACCGGGCGTCGGCCGCGGCGGCTCTCCTCGCGCGGAACGGCTACGACGTGATCCACGTCGACGGCATGTTCGACGCGTGGCCGGGACGAGCCAAGGCGGAGCGGGGGGTGCCGGCCGGCGCTTCCTGAGCCGGCCGGAGGGTCGTCTCTGAAGACCTACGACGCCCTTGAAACGCCGCCCCCGCCGTGCTGCCCTCCCGATCCGTGACCGATCATGTGACTTTCTTTCTTCCGGGCGGTCGATGGGAAGGAGTCAGTAGCGTTTCCAGCACACAGGAGGACACGTGGGAATCTTCAATTTCGTGAGAGAGGCCGGTGCCAAGGTCGGGCTCGGTGAGTCGCCCTCCAAGGCCGCCGCAGAGGCCGAGAAGGACGAGCAGCTTCACGAGCTTCGGGAGGGCAACAAGCTCCTCCGCTTCATCATGGACATGGACCTCGGCATCGAGAATCCGAAGGTCAAATACGACGACGGTGTGGCCACCGTCACCGGCACCGCCCCGAGCCAGAAGGTGAAGGAGCAGGTCATCCTGGCCATCGGCAACTGCGCCGGCGTGTCCGCCGTGGACGATCGCATGGACGTGGAAGAGCCCGCCCCCGAGGCCACCTTCTACACGGTACAGAAGGGTGACACCCTCGGCGCCATCGCACGGGACCACCTGGGCGCCGCCAACCGCTACATGGAGATCTTCGAGGCCAACCAGCCCATGCTGAAGGACCCGAATCTCATCTATCCGGGGCAGACGCTCCGCATCCCCGCCGAGTAATCGACGGCATCCCCACCATCTCGAACAGGAAGGAGCCGTCATGGCGAAGCATCAGGTAGCGAAGGTCATCGAAATCGTAGGGACCTCCGAAGACGGCTGGGCCCAGGCCGCGGACGCGGCCGTCCGGGTGGCCAGCAAGAGCATCGACCACATCACCGGCGTGCAGGTCGGATCCATGACCGCCCAGGTGAAGGACGGGAAGATCTCGGCCTACAAGACCACAGTGAAGATCGCCTTCGGCGTGAACGACTGAGGTCCCAACACGGAGTGACCGAATGACCCGGAAGCCAGGATCCCTCTACCTCGGACAGGTCCTCGACGCCGAGTCGGGCGACCGTACCGACGAGCGCCTGAACCTCGACACCGACCGCCTCACCACCCACGGCGTCATCGTGGGAATGACCGGATCGGGCAAGACCGGTCTGGGCATCGTCCTGGTGGAAGAGATCCTGGCTTCCGGGGTCCCCGTTCTCATTCTCGATCCGAAGGGGGACATGGGGAATCTCCTCCTCAACTTTCCCTCCTTCGACCCCGACGATTTCGAGCCGTGGGTGGACGAAGGCGAGGCCAACCGGAAGGGGATCTCCACCGCCGAACTGGCGGCGAAGGAAGCGGCGAAGTGGGAGAAGGGCCTGGGCGGGTCGGGGCTTGGCGCCGACGATCTGCGGGCCCTCCGCGACGGGGTGGAGGTCCGGGTCATCACGCCCGGATCCACCGCGGGCATCCCCCTGAACATGGTGGGCGACCTGAGCCCACCCGACGTCTCGTTCGACGAGCACGGCGAGACCATCCGAGACGAGATCGAAGGCCTGGTCTCGGGCCTCCTGGTGATGGCCGGCATCGAGGCCGACCCCCTCACCAGTCGCGAGCACATCCTCATCTCGAACCTGGTGGAGCACGCCTGGCAGGCGGGACGATCCCTGGACCTGCCGACGCTCCTCCTCCAGATCCAGACGCCGCCCATGCGCAAGCTCGGCGTCTTCGAGCTGGACACCTTCTATCCGGAGAAGGACCGGATGAAGCTCGCCATGCGGCTCAACGGCCTCATGGCGTCTCCGTCCTTCGCCGAGTGGATGACGGGGGAGCCGCTGGACATCGGCGGTCTCCTCCACGCCCCCGACGGTCGGCCCCGGGCCAGCATCATCCATCTGGCCCACCTCTCCGACTCGGAGCGCATGTTCGTGGTGACGCTCCTGCTGACGAAGTTCGTCACCTGGATGCGAAAGCTCCCCGGCACCTCCGAGCTCAAGGCGCTCATCTACGCCGACGAGGTCATGGGCTTCGCACCGCCCACCGCCGAGCCCCCCACCAAGCGCCCCATCCTGACGCTGTACAAGCAGGCCCGGGCCCATGGCGTGGGCATGGTCATGGCCACGCAGAACCCCGTGGACCTGGACTACAAGCTCATGTCCAACGCGGGCACCTGGATGGTGGGACGCCTCCAGACCGAACGCGACAAGGCCCGCATCATCGAGGGGCTGCGGTCGTCGTCGGGCGAGGTGGACGTGTCGGCGTGGGACGCGCGTATCGGGGAGCTCGGCAAGCGGGAGTTCCTCCTGAAGAGCGCCAAGTCGGCGACGCCCGAGCTCTTCACCACGCGGTGGGCCATGTCGTACCTGCGAGGCCCGCTCACGCGTGCCGAACTCCTGCGCCTCAAGCCCGAAGACGCGGTCTACGAGGCGGCGACCACCAGCGCCGAGTCCGACGGCCCGGAGCTCGACGAGGACGAGAGCACCGTGCCGCCGAAGGTGGCGTCGGGCATCGGGGTCCGGTACCTGGATCCCGGCGCGCCCTGGGCGCGGGACGTGGGCGTCGACCCCTCGGGTACGCGCCTCGAGCCCGGTGTCGCCACGCGCATCCGCATGCTCTTCGACGAGCGCGTGGGCGACCTGCGCCACGAGGAGGAGTGGGAGGCCGTGGTCTTCCCCCTCCGATCGGACTTCGACGCCGACGACGCGGTGGCTGTGGACTTCGACGAGCGCGACTTCAGCCGGGAGGGGCCGAAGGAGGCGCGCTACGCGCTGCCCAAGGCGCCGGTGGAGGAGAAGGGCTGGTTCAAGGCGGCCGAGAAGGCGCTGGAGGAGCGGATCTTCCGCGACGAGACGCTGGAGTTGTACCGCAACAAGACGCTGAAGCTCTACTCGCGTCCCGGCGAGTCGAAGGACGACTTCGAGGAGCGCTGTCTCGCGGCGGCCGAAGACGAGGCCGACGCCGACGCCGAGAAGCTACGGGACCGCTACGAGCGGAAGGCGGAGACGGCGAAGAAGCGCCTGGCCCAGGCCGAGCGCCGGATTCGCGAGCTCGACGTGGACGTGGGCCAGCGGCGCCAGCAGGAGGTCATCGCAGGCGCCGGCCAGGTCCTGTCCATGTTCCTCGGCGGTCGCCGCCGGGTGAGCGGGCTTTCGGGCATGGCGTCGCGTCGCTCCCAGACGCGCCGGACCCAGGAGCGCCTGAAGAGCGCCCAGGAGAAGGCCGACGAGCAGCAGGCCGTCATCGAGGACCTCGAGGACGAACTGACGGAAGAGCTCGAGGAGATCTGGGACGAGTGGAAGGGGAAGGCCTCGGAGATCGAGACCTTCGAGGTCCCCCTCGAGCGCACCGACGTGAGCATGGACGAGATCACGCTCTTCTGGGCGCCGGTGCGCTAGGGCGATGTCGCGGGGGCCCACCCCCTACTGCTTCACCACGTCGTCGAGGAAGACCGAGTTGGCCACGGCCACCACTCGGTCGCCCTGCTGGAGGAGCGTCTGCGTGGGCGTGATGGTCTTGAGCTCGCCTCGCTCGCCCCGGATCTCCATGACCTCGCCGATGCGGAAGGTCTTCCGGGCGTAGAAGCCAGCCAGGATGTTGCGCGTGAGGTCGCGGCTGCCGAGACCGAAGGTGAGGCCGAAGGCCAACGCCATGCCGGCGAGGACCGCCGACGTGACCACGCGGATGATCTCGGTGTCGATCTGGAGCTGGCTCACGGCCATGATTCCCAGCACGAACATGAGCACGCCCGAGACCACCGAGCCCAGCGACGACGCGAACTCGATGCCGCTGTTGGCGGCCGAATCGGACACGGCCCGCCCGGCGAACTGGGCGGCCGTGCTACGCAGCACGAGAATGAGGATGGCCGCCACGATGTTGGGCAGGTACGCCATGAAGGCGCCGATGGCGTCGGAGATGGCCACCAGCCCCATGGAGTCGGCCGCCGTCTTGGCGAAGAGGATGAGGAGCAGGTAGTAGACGATGCGCGGCACCACCTGATTCAGGGATTCGCGCACCCCGATCTTCTGCATCGCCTGATCGAGGCCCATGCGCTCGGTGAGCGTGTCGAAGCGGAGGCGCGTCATGACGGCGCGCATGACCCGTTCGACGATCTTCGCCACCACGACCGCGACGACGATGAGGATGATGGCCAGGAGCACGCGGGGCGTCCACGCGATGAGGGAGTCGATGACTCCCTGATAGGTCGCGATCAACTGATCTCTGACTTGCTGCATTACTCGGGTCCTCCCTCGTCACGTGGACTCGTTTCGAACATCGAAAAAATCACTTTCAGGAACTCGACGAAGACGGCGCCGAAGCCCGTCCAGCCTAGTGTGGTGAGCTGACGGCTCAGATCACGACGCCGCAGTCGGTCCAGGAAACGGGCCACGAAGCCCGTCGGCGGATCGTCTCGCAACTCGCGTAACTCGGCGATGGGTTCACCGAGGTCCGTAGGGTCGAGATCCGGGGTGTCGTCGTCAGCCATGGATCACCCTACCGCCTGGTCGGCGTGCATCTCGGCGAAGAGGCGCCTGAACTCTTCGCGTCCGCGCTTGATGCGCATCTTCACGGCCGACAGCCCGACGCCCAGCTCGTCGGCGATCTCGTCGTACGCCAGCCCGTCCATGTCCCTCAGAATGAGCGGGATGCGTAGCGTCTCGGTCATCTCGAGGAGGACGGCCCCCACGCGATCCTTCGTGGCCTGACGCTCCATTCGCCGCGGGGCCTCGGGCTCCTTCCGCGCCGCATTCGCGGCGACCTCGGGCTCCACGTCGACGGTGTCGAGGCGCTTCTTCTTCACGAAGTTGATGCAATGGTTGGTCTTGATTCGGGTGATCCAGGTCTCGAAGGAGGCCCTCCCCTCGAACCCGGCCAGGCCGAAGAACGCCTTCACGAAGACCTCTTGAGCCAGGTCCTCGGCGTCCGTCGGTGATCCTGTCAGGTACCGGCAATTCGTGAAGACTCGCTGCTGGTGTCGCCGCACGAGTTCGGCGAAGGAGCGGTTGTCTCCTTCAGGCGCCTCGCGAGCGATCTCCAACAACTCCGCGTCGGTCAGATCGGGTTCGAACGTCATCGGTAGGGAGCGTCCTCCTTGAAGCCATCGACCAACGGTCGGCGGAGAAAGTCACATCCCGGGAGCGAATCGCAAGGAAAGGAGGGGGTCAGCGGGGCCGCATGTGACTTTTCCCGGAGGCCCCGGTCTATCCGTTCGAAGGCGCGCGACGGGGGGGTCGGCTGAACGGGTCAGCCGGTCGCTGTCGCGCCAGAAACGGAGACAGGATCCATGCTGAAGGAGTTCAAGGAGTTCGCGGTCAAGGGCAACATGCTCGACATGGCCGTGGGCATCATCGTAGGTGCGGCCTTCGGGACCGTGGTGACCTCGCTCGTCAACGACGTCCTCATGCCGCCCATCGGCATGCTCATGGGGGGCGTGGACTTCACCGACCTCTTCATCACGCTGCAGGCGGGCACCGTGGCCGGACCGTACCCCACGCTGGAGGCGGCCCAGGAAGCCGGCGCCGTAACCATCAACTACGGCCTCTTCGTCAACTCCATCGTGTCGTTCCTCATCGTCGCGTTCGCCGTCTTCATGGTGGTGCGCAACTTCAACAAGCTGAATCTCAAGGAAGAGGAAGCCCCCAAGGCTCCGCCGGCGCCGTCGGCCGAAGAAGTGCTCCTCACCGAGATCCGCGACGCGCTGCGGGCCCAGAGCTGAGGAAGCGACCATGAATCGTTCCGAACTCTCCACCATCGTTCGCCTCGGGGATCTTCCGATCCTCGAGGCGGCGGGGGTCCGCAGCCTCGACGACCTGGCGCGTGAGTCCCCCACGGCTCTTTCGGCGCGGGTGGGGCTGCAGACTCGCGAGCGCCCCCACCCCGTGGGACCGACGTCCCTCTGCGTCGCCACGTGGATCCGCCGGGCCCGTACCGAACTCGAGCGGAGGCGCATCATCTCCGGACAGGCACGACCCCGCACCTCGGGTGAAGTCGGTCTGGGTCCGAACCACCCCTCGTCCTGGACGCGGATGAAGGGCGGCGATCGCTGGAAGCGGAAGATGGCGGTGGCGCTGTTGGCCGGTCTCGCCATGGGGCTCACGCCCGACCGACACGTCGCGGCACAGGACGCCGCGTGGACGTGGGAGAACAGCACGGAGCTGAGCTTCGTCTCCACCGCAGGGAACGCGTCGTCCAGCACCCTCGGACTCAAGTCGGCCCTCATCGGCAACGCCGACGTGAACACCTTCAAGGTGGAGCTCGGCGGGATTCGCGGTGAGACGACGTTCCGCACCCTCACGGCCACGGGCACGGAGACGGACTTCACCGTGAACGAGACCACCGACTCGGAGCTCACCGCCGAGAGCTACTTCCTGCGAAGCCGGTACGACCGCTCCTTCGGAACGGCCTACGGCTTCGGAGGCGCCGGGTGGGACCGCAACACCTTCGCCGGTGTGCAGAACCGGTATGCCCTGGTGGCCGGCATGGGCAACGCCTGGGTCGACGGCGAGACGTCCCGGTTCAAGACCGACGTCGGCGCCACGTACACCATCCAGAAGGACGTGAGTCCGGTACCCGGAGCCGACGAAGGCTTCGGCGGCATCCGGTTCTCCGTGGACGCCATGCGGCAGCTGTCGGCCACCACCCAGTTCACCTCCGTCCTCGTGGCCGACGAGAACATCGAGGACACCGACGACTTCCGGGCCGACTGGGTGAACTCACTGTCGGTGGCCATGTCGGATCGGTTGGCGCTGAAGACCTCTCTTCAACTCCTCTTCGACAACCAGCCATCCCTGCTGGGCGTTCCGCTTCTCGACGGCGGCGGCATGCCGACGGGCACCACGGTGCTCACGCCCAGCGACAAGGTGGACAGCGTCGTGACGCTTACGCTGGTCATCAAGCTGTAGTCGGCGACGAGCCGAGCACGAAGCTCAGTACACGTGACGCTCTACGACGCGGTCCGCCGTGTCGTAGAGCGTCGCTTCGTCGCCATTCTCGTTCCACACCCGACGGTCGTTGTTCATGAAAAAGGACACCCCGTCGGAGGCACCGTACCCGGTATAGACGACGACATCGTCACCCGGGGCCACCGACGCGCCCGGCGGGAAACGGAAGCAACGTGTGGAGAGGTCGCACAGCCTCCACCCCGACAGGTCGAGAGGCGTCTCGCTCCGGTTCGTGAGGGGGGCGTAGTCCGCGTTGAGCTCACCCGGGCGAGAGCCGGGCGCGCCCACCACGACGTCGATGGATACGAGGCCCACGGAGTCGGGTTCGATGGTGGCCTCCCTCGGGCGCACGACGCGGTCGTCCAGCGTGACGCCCGTCAGGAGCCGGTAGTCCCCGTCGGTGAAGCCCCGCACGGTGACATGGCCGTCCAGATCCGTCCGGAGGATGTCGGCGGCATGTCGTCGGTACGCCGTGAGGGCCTCGGGTCGGGGATGTCCTCGCCGGTTGTCTGCGCCCACCGAGACGACCACCACCTCCGGCGCAGCGGCAGCCACGAAGGCGTGGGTGAACCCGTCGCGGCCGCCGTGGCGCGAGGCCTTCAGGAGGGTCGCGTCGGGCACCCGCCCCTCCTCGAGCCAGCGGGTCAACTCGTCTCGCCCGGCGTCACCGGGTAGCAGCGCCGTGAAGTCACCGAAGCGCGCCACGAGCCCGACGGAACCGATGGCAGGGTCGCCGGGGGCCAGGACCTCCACAGCCAGATCACCCACGGTGAACGCGGTGTCCGAGGCCACGGTTCGGTCCACGCCGGACAGCCGCTCCAGCGTGGCTTCGAGCCGCTGATGCACCGCGGTTTCGGGCGCCCCGTCAGACGTCAGATACCGCCCGACAGGCCGGGCCGTGAGCACGTCGTCCATGCCGCCGATGTGGTCGGCGTGGGGGTGGGTGGCGACCAGAAGGTCGATGGAGTCCACACCCAGGCGGGACAGCGCGCGCAGCGGGCTCTCCCGGCCGGCGTCGACCATGAGGACCTCGCCCGAGGGGGCTCGCACGATGACGGCGTCCCCCTGACCGACGTCGACGAAGGTGATCTCTACGAAAGGGTCCGACCGGTCAGCGTCCTGGTCGTCCCCGGAAGGCTGGGCTGCGGCGGGGGACGCGACGGCCCAGAGGAGGCCGCCGAGAAGAGCGGCGCGTTGGGCCGCTCGCTTCGAACGCCTCAGCGAGGCGCGGGCAGCGTCACGCTCAGGCCCCACGGGTCGTCGTCCCCGGCGGCGAGGATGGGCTCGATCCGCACCCAGCCCTTCGAGAGCTTGTTCACGAGGATGCCCGTGGCCGTGCCGCCGATGACGCCGAAGAAGATGGCGCCCCACTTCTGGTCCGACGCCTTCTGGCGGCGATCGATCTCTTCCTGCGTGAGCCGCTCCTCGCCCGTCCGGCACGAGACGTTGGACGCGTTGATGAGGCAGCCGTCCACCGTTCCGAACCCGACGCTGGGGCCGAGGAAGTAACCCGCGGCTCCGAAGGCGCCGGCACCCAGGAGCCCGCCGCCGACGGTCCGGAGCATCAGGTGGGATTTCTCCGCGCGCCGCTCGATGACCACGTTGTCCAGATCCATGGTGTGCCGGACGAGGGGCGCGGGGTCGCAGATGGGCCGGTCGCCGTGCATCTCACCGGCGCGGCACCGGGGTGCTTCCCGGCTCACCACCGTCATGGTGGGACCCTCGATGGACAGGATGCGCCCGACGATCTGACGGTCGACCCGGATGGAATCGCCGGCGGAGAGACGCACGGCCTCCTGGCCGGACACCGGTGTGGTGGCGACGAGGGATGCGATGGCTGCCAGCGTACCGAGCAGCAGCATGGAAGGCGACAGGCGCCGAGACGGAGTGTTCAAGGGTCAAACCGGGGAGACGAAAGAAGCCTCCGCTTCGGGAGGCCGATGGGCATGTCGGAGTGGGCCGACATCTACACAGACAAACGCGAGCCCTTAAACGTTGTGGATCGGGCCGCCGGAGAGAAGTCCCCCGGCCCGCGCCCCGTCGTCAGACGTCGGCGCCCGCCCGCTGGGTGCGTCGATAGACGTAGACCCCGAGCCCCACGGCGCCGACGGCCGTAGCCACGGCGAGACCGATGAGAAGGATCTTCAACGCCATGGCGAGAAGCCCCATGACCCAGGCGGTGATGGGCACCATGAGGATCTTCAGGGCTTCGAGCAGGAGGAAGCCGATGATTCCGGTAGCTGTGAGCCCCGCCGCAAACCGCATCATGGGTCCCTCCCTTTCTACGCCAATTCCCCGGATGTCACACGCACCACGTCCCGTGGCGTCCGAAGTGTCCTACGCGAAGATACGCCCCGCTGTTTCACGACACTACTCTTCTCTCAACGTCCGAGCAGGGTCCACTCGCACAGAGCCGCGGGCGGGAATCGCCGTGGCGAGGGCGCAGGTGGCTGCCACTGCCACGGCCACCAGCAGGGGAATCCAGACCCCCTGCGGCCGCCCATCCCCCAACCACTCCCCGGCCAACGGGGCGCTGGCGAACCAAACGAGAAGCCCCACGGCGAGACCGCCGGCGGTCACGGTCATGCCGTGCCGAACCACGCCTGCGAAGACACGCCGTCCCGAAGCGCCCAGGGCCAGGCGGACACCGATCTCGCGCCGGCGGGTGCTCACCCGGTAGGCGACGAGGGCGTAGAGCCCGAGGGTCGCCAGAAGCGTCCCCACCGTCGAAAGGATGCCCACCACCACCAGCTGGAGGTGGAGGCCGGCGAACCACTCCACGACGAACCGGTCGTACGCCGCCAGAGGTGGTAGCCCGAGGGTAGGATCGACGGCGTCGGCGAGTGCGGCCACCGCCGCGGCGGACCCACCGGGCTCCCCGGCCACGATGATCTGGGCGTGGGGCCACGGATCCTGGCCGTACGGCGCATAGATCTCCGGGGGGACGTCCTGGTCGGGCCCGAAGTGGCGGGCACCCTCCACCACGCCGACGATGATCTTCTCGTCGGCCACCACCTGGATGCGGCGCCCCACCGCGGTCCCTTCAGCGAAGTGCTCCCGCGCCAGGACGTCGTTCACCACCACGACGCCCGGAGCGTTCTCGTCGTCGGCCGTCGTGAAGGTGCGTCCTTCCAGCGTCTCGATGCCCATGAGGGAGAAGTACTCGGGGCTGACGATGTGGTACTGGGCGAAGGCCTGATCGTCGGTGGGGTCGGCGCGGTACCCCCACGGCATGTTCACGCCTGCCATGGGCGGACTCGTGGCGAAGGCGAGGCCCAGCCCCCTCGCGTCGGCTTCGTCGAGGAGCGAGCGCCAGAAGACCCGGCGGGCATCCTTCGACCGGTACCGGTCGGACGAAAGCATGACCTGGCTCGACGACACCGCAGAAGGGTCGAAGCCGAGGTCCACGCGCTGGAGGCGAACCGAGGTGGCCAGGACGCCGGCTCCGGCGCAGGCCAACAGCACGGTGAGCGCCACCTGACCGGCCACCACGGCGTTGCGGCCCCCGGCGC
>CALJKZ010000433.1 GCA_937983085.1 uncultured Gemmatimonadales bacterium | reverse complement strand
AACTGCCCTATCCAGTTCCCCTCGATCCCTGCTGACACCCAACCAGCCGCCTTTGACTCTGAGTCCAAGTTTCGCCTCATACGTACGCTTGTACGTACGACAAGTCTAACTCAGGACCAGCGGGCAATGGCAAGTTGGTCGGCCAGATGTATAGGATTGCACTAGCTTGTCGCCAGCCCGGGCGCTGCTGAGCCGCGAAAACGAGGCGCGCCTAGCCCAGCCCGGCCTCGTATCGCCGAGCGCTCTCCCCGCGCCAAGGCGTTGATGTCGCGGTTCTCGAGGTGCGTCTTCGGAGCGCCATCTCGTGCCGCGCGGATGAGAGCCAGGCCCAGGCGCTCCGTCGTCGTCACGTGGTCTGCGGCGAAGCGATCCAGCAACGGAAAGAGGGGTCCGGCCCCCGCGTAGGCCAGGTTGTAGAGCATCGTGCGGGAGGCCACCCCCTTGGCGGGTTGGACGTACCCCGGACGAAAGATCCATGTAGGAGCATCGCTTCGCTCGAGGAGTGCCTTCTCCAAGCCTCCCCGCACCCGGGCCCACATCATCCGGCTCTTCTGCTCTGGGTCGGCGCCGGCGGCGGAGATGTAGCAGAAGGTGGCGTCCGGGCGAATCGACCAGAGCGCGTCTGCAGCCGCTAGAGTGAAATCACGGGTGATGCGCCGGTAGTCGTCTTCGGACATGCCCGCCGCCGACACACCGAGGCAGAAGAGACACGCGTCGCAATCCTGGAAGCGTTCCACCACGGACGAGTAGTCGAGGAAGTCGTCGTGGACGAGTTCCTCCAGCTTCGCGTGGGTCGTCCCTGAGGGACGGCGACCGACGGCGAGGACGTGGGCGATGTCCGAATGGTCGAGGCACTCGAGGAGGGCACCCGAGCCGATCATCCCGGTGGCACCGAAAAGCAGAACGTTCATTGACTTCCCTCGAGGACGCCAGGCCCGCCCCCTCTCGCTCGGCACGGCCAATCGCGGCCAACGATGGGCAGTGCACTCCGAGACCAATTCGAGGCTCGCCCAGAATCACTCGTCATGATGGCGGGTAGGTCAACCCTGGATTGGCAGCCATTGCCACTCTTCACGCGCCTCCCGGAGTCGACCTGGATGTCGATCACGTATCACATCGACCGGAGTCAACATCTGGTCGTTTCCGAGTGGTCAGGCAAGATCACGATTCAGGAAGCCCGAGCGCACTTCGCGGCGCTCAAGGCCGATCCCGGTTTCGACCCGACGATGCGCCACCTCTCCGAGGCGCTGGGAGCCGAGGGAACGCTGTCCTTCGGAGAACTGCGGCTGCTGGCGTTCGAGAGCCCCTTCGGCGACTCCGGCCGGGCGGCCATCGTCGCTTCCAGTGACCTCGTGTTCGGAGTCTCCAAACAATACGAGGCCTTCGCCGAACGTGATGGGCGCGACATCCGGGTCTTCCGCGATCTGAACGAGGCCCGGGCGTGGCTCGGAGTCTCCTAGGACGCCGGCAAGAGCGGGTACAGCGTCCATCCATCAGTCCCGGTATGGGTCCCGTGTCCGCGGCGGCGCCATGCAGACGATGAGCGGCGTCAGTTCGTGGACCACCTCGATGGAATCCCCCTGGGCGGCCAACACGTCGTCCAACTTGCGGTACACCTGAGGCGCTTCGTCCAAGTCGCCTCCGCGTAGAACGACGTCTCGCGTGGCGTTCCGCATCATCTCGTGGGTCACCCGGCCGGGGCGAACGAGGCGCCCTTTCTTCCACTTGCCCTTGGCTTGCATCCGGCCCATGACCCGTCCTGCACCGTGCACCGTGGATTCGAGCATCGCCGGGTCCGATGGCCTTCCACGGAGGATGACCGACTTGTCGCCCATGCTCCCGCCCACGAAGCCGTACTGGCCGTCATGGGCCGGCGTTGCGCCCTTCCGGACGACCACGAACTCCTCTCCGTGGTGCTCCTCCTGCCAGGCGAAGTTGTGGTGGTTGTGGACGAGCTCCCGCTCAGCGCCGCCCAGGAGTTCGACGACCTTGCGCGCCACCCATTCCCGTCCGGCGTAGGCGTACTCCCCGGCCAGACTCATGGCCGTCCAGTAGGCGTCGCCGAGGGGACTGTCGAGGTCGAGGAGCACCTCACGGTTCATGTCGGCCGAACGCTGTGGCGTCAGGCTCCGCCATTCTCCACCCTGCGCCAGCGCCACGAAGCCGTGGGCGGTGATGAAGCCGAGGCCACGACTTCCGAAGTGGACGCCCACCCATATCGCGCCGGATTCGTCCGAGAAGACGTCCACATAGTGGTTGCCGCCGCCGACGGTACCGAGCTGGGAGCGCGCCCGTTCGCGCAGGGCGTCGCGAACCGCAGCGGGGATCGCATGCCACGCGTTCGAATGGAAGAGCGGGTGGTCTGTGGGGGCGTCGTCTTCCCTGTTGGTGAGCCGGCCCATGCCGAAACCGATGGTCGACGCGATCTCGTCCGCCACCTCACCCAGGTGCGGCCGGATGGCCTCCGCGCTCAGATCCGTACGGATGGCGGCGTTGCCGCACGCGATGTCCACCCCGACGCCGATTGGACTCACTCGCCCCCGATACGCGGCGACTCCGCCAATGGGCATGACATAGCCCATGTGTCCGTCAGCCATGAGCGCCACGTGATCCGCCCTCCCGGCGACAGCGCGGAGCTGTTGGAGCGTCTTGTCGTCGTGGTGCCCGAGGATCTTCACGACACCCTACGACAGCTCAGGGGACGGGGAGTTGGAGGTCCACTACAGCCAATGCGGCCGCCAGTACGGCCCCACCAGGGCGCCGATTCCCCAGGCCGCGAGAAACATCACGTACAGAGCGATGGGAAGGACCCAGAGGAGCACGATCTTGTGCTCCCGCCAGACCCGCACCCCGGTGCCCAAGGCCACAAGGAAGCAGAGGGTGGCCGTGGCCCAACCCCAGACCAGGACGCCCAGCGCATCGTCCAGGTTGTCCCAACCCGGGACGCTAGCCCCCACTCGGGATGCCAGATAGGGCGAAATCAAGGCGAGGGCCACACCCACCAGGAGTGAGATCCAGGACGTTCGGAAGACGAAGGGATGCGCCTTCATGGTCGGATCAGGGAACGCGTGGCCATGCGTCCCGCCCGTCCTCGAAGACAGGCTCGAGGACGGGCAGGATCCACCACAACCCACTCACCTCTTTGACCTGGTCCACCAGGTCGTAGGGCGCAGGGTGGCCCATTCCCTTCTCCGATCACCCCGCTAGGAGTCGGTGACCATGCGACTCAAACGCTCGAGCCGACTCTTGTGCTGCTCCAGCTCCGTCACCAGAGCCTCGAGCCGGTCGTACATGTCCACCGCCGGCTCCTGATCGGCGCTGATGCTGTTGCGGTAGAGGTAGTTGAACTGGTCGCGAAGCATGGGCTGCGGATAGCTGGAAATCGAGTCGTCGGTGACGAGGGCGCGCTCGATCTCCTTGAGCTCACGCTCTACGTCGGTGCCTTCCGAGACGCGCTCCTGCACCCCGCGCAGACGTTCGATGGTCTGGTCGGCGTCTTCGATTGCGGCCTGGATTTCGAGGGCCAGATCGAACTGTTCCTGGAGGTCGGCTACAGTGACGCCATCGGCCGCTACCCGCGGATCCATGAGGACGTTGAGCGACCGCTCGTGTACATCACCGTCTACGGTGAGGCGCGCCGTGTACTGGCCGGGCACGACCATGGGGCCGCCCCTCGCCGCTCCTCCGGGCCCAGGCACCGTGAGGTCCCACACGAAGCGATTGAGGCCAGCCTTGGTCCCCGGCGACGGGGCACCCCGGGTCTGGAAGAAGGGAGCACGCATCTCCTGGGCCCGCTCGGTGGTGACACCGGGACCCTCACTCTCATACAGCCTGATCATCTCGCCGGAGGCGTCGTGGATGCTGAGCTCCACCGAGCGGACACCAGCGGGCAGCATGTAGTCGAGCATGGCACCATTGGGTGAGTACCGAGGCTCGTCCGGGCCGGCCTGGCCGAAGCCTCCGAATCCGCCGCCGCGGAGGCGGTACGCATCCTCCGGCTCGAAGAAGAAAACGTCCTCGGCCATGGCCTCCGCAGCCTGACGCAGCGGTGAGAGATTGTCCATGATCCAGAAGAAGCGCCCCATGGTGGAGAGCACCAGATCGCCTTCGTGAACCTTGATGTCGGTGATGGGCGTCCGCGGCAGGTCGTGTTGGAACTAGTCCCAT
>CALJKZ010000432.1 GCA_937983085.1 uncultured Gemmatimonadales bacterium | reverse complement strand
GCCATCTCTGCGGCGAGGCGGCGAAACCATTCACGCATCGGGTCGGACTCCCTCTGCACTCGTCGCTGCCGTCGTCGGGGATACTGTGCCACCGTGGGCGTGACCGCCAGCCGCAACCGAAGCAGGAGCAGAGGTGCGTATGCTCTTGCACGTATATAACTAGATAAGAATATTAAGAGTCATGAGCGCATTCGATCTCCTCGCGGATCCCAACCGCCGACGACTCCTGGAGGCCCTCCGGGAAGGAGAGTCCTCCGTAGGGGAATTGGTCGAGCGGCTGAAGCTGAGCCAGCCGTCCGTATCGAAGCACCTGAGGATCCTGCGCGAAGCGGGCTTGGCCGCCGTCCGCAGGGACGCTCAACGGCGGATCTATCGCCTCGATCCTCGTGGTCTGAGGGAAGTGGACGAGTGGCTCGAGCCGTTCCGGGCGTTCTGGGAAGACCGCTTGGACGCTCTGGAAGAGGTACTTTCTTCGATGGAGGAGTAGATGGACAGCACCCTCGAGAAGCACGGCGACCGGTACGTTCTCATCGTCGAGCGTCGGCTCCAGGAGTCGCCGGAGAAGGTGTGGAAGGCCCTCACCTCCCGGAAGCTTCTTCGTGAGTGGTTTCCCTGCGACGTCGAGGGGGAGTGGATCGTGGGCGCGCCATTGCGCTTCGAGTTCCTCCGAGCCGAGGTGGACAGCCTCTCCGACGATCACGCGCACGGAGAGGTCCTCGCAGTCCATGAGCCCCGCCTGCTCGAGTTCCGGTGGGGCGACGACGTCCTGAAGTACGAGATCCAGCCCGACGGCGACGGCTGCCGGTTCAGGTTGTCTCACACCTTCGATGATCCGTCCTGGGGCGCTCGCAACGCCGCAGGTTGGGAGATGTGCCTCGAGAACCTGGACTTGCTCCTCGAGGGCGTGGCCTTCGTCAAGTTCGTCGCAAAGGTGTGGAAGACGAAGTTCGCGCAGTACAAGGAGCGGTTCGAGGCGAGGCACGGTCCCCAAGTGGGACTGCCGGCCGACGATCCGTTGCTGGCCGAAGATGCCGAACGACCCACGTCATGACGGAGAGACCTGTGCGTACCACCCGACTCGCGACGCTGCTCGCCGCGCTCACGCTGCTCTCTATAACGAGCGGGGCGGACGCCACCGCCCAGGACCCGCCCATCGAGCCGCACCGGATCATCGGCACCATCTACTACGTCGGAGCTCAGTTCGGCTCCTATCTCATCACCACGTCCGAGGGGCACATCCTCCACGACACTGGCGATCTGGCGATGCACGAGCGAATCGTCGACAACATCGAGGCGCTGGGCTTCGATGTCCGGGATGTGCGGATCATGATCTCCAGTCACGCGCATTGGGATCACGTGGAGGGTCACGCCGCCATGAAGCGGGCGACGGGCGCACAGGTGGTCGCCCTCGGGGGCGACGCGGAGGCTTTGGCATCCGGCGTGGACAACTCTGCGCTGGGAGCCCGCGGGTGGGAGCCGGTGGTGGTGGATCGAGTGATCCAGGACGGCGAGACCGTCACCCTCGGCGGAGTCACCCTTCAAGCGACCTGGACCGGCGGGCACACCCAAGGCGCCACGTTGTGGACGACGTCGGTGGAGGTGGAGGGAGCGGACTACACCGTGGCCTTCCGAGGTGGTGAGATCCCGAACGCCGGGGTCGCGCTCGTCGACAACCCGCGCCATCCCTCGGTGGTGGAAGACACCAGGCGAACGCTCCGCGTATTGAACGCCATGGAGCCGCCGGACCTGTTCCTGCACAACCACGCACGCCCTGCTCCCGCGACTCTGGATCCGACACTGCCTGTCAATCCGGCCTGCGTCACGTGCTACGACTCGGCCGGATGGGTCGACTACATGACTCGGGTCACGGCCGGGTTCGAGCGGATGCTTCGCGAGGCGGGAATCGGCTGAAATTGGGGAGCGGGTGAAGGGCTCGCTCCGGGTCCCTATGCGGCTTCGGTCGCCGTAGAATCGGCCTGCCCGCGGATCGCGAGGGCGGTGATCGTCGCCCACCCGTACAGGAGGGCGAAGATGAGGCGCTGCCCGACTCCGGCGAGTCCGACTTCCAGCAGGACCATTACGGACAGCAACAGTAGTGCGAGGGCGGTCACGGAGAGGCCTACGAGGATCTTGGCCTGCGCCTCCCAACCTCGCGTCTTGTGTAGGCCTACCGACACCAAGACGATCCCGATGAACAGGCCGGGCCGTGCGAAGAGATTCTGCACACGGGAGAGAAGGCTGCCCGTGCGCGGGTCCATGGACTCCGGCAGCATCGTTCCGACGAGGATGAAGATCGCCGCGATGAGAAAGAGTCCGCGACCCGTGTTGATGAGCAGGTTCCGGCCAGGCAGAATCACAGCGAAAAGCGCCCAGATTCCGGCGAAGAAAACGAAGGAGAGGGACGCGATCCACCGACTCTCGGTGGCCGCGTAGTCGGAGATGATGGAGCTGACGGGGCTGAGATGTCCCTCGAGCAGATGCAGCGCGATGAACGCTGCGGCATGCGCTGCTACGAGGGCGATGACGAGGCGTGAGATCGTGTTCTTCACGGTCCTCCCCGGTTGAGCTAGCCGGTCTGTTCCAGGGGCACGACCCGCGATTATGCCGCGCGGCCCCTTCACGAACAAGATCCACGCGATTCCTGCGGAGCCCTGGGGTGGCCCTACCCCACCTCCTTAGCGCAGCACGGCCTCCAGGAACGCCAGCACACGCGGCCAGGCGTCGGCCTGAGCCGAGGCATTGCCCTCCGGCGATCCGCCGGTCTCCAGTCGACCCCGCGCGATCCGGGTCCCACCTGACGGCAGGAAGGCTTTCCCGATGAGGTGCCCCGCATTCTCGTAGGAGAGGAGCTGGTCGAGGGGATGGCCCCGCCCGTCCGCGCGCCGCGCCATGAGCTCCTCCGCCATCAGATGCGACGGCCAGAGTTGATCGTCGGCGCCCGCGACCAGGAGAATCGGACCGTCGAATCTCTCGATCTCGATGAGTCCGGTCCCGCCACTGCTTCGCTTGCGGTGGAGATAGTGGACGGTGGGGCGTATGGGCCCGCCGGCCGGATCGTAGGTGGGATCGGCGCCGGGACCCACCGAAGGAACGCTCCGTCCTTCCCAGGTCCACGACGCTCGTTCGGCTTCGCCGCAGATACACGACCAGGCGACGGAGCTCGGAGCGTAGGCCACGACTCCGGACGCCTCCGTCGAACGGGTCGAGGCGAGCAGGGCAGCCTCCGCTCCTTTCGAAGTGCCGAACACGGCGATCCGACCATTCGTCCCGGGCTGATCGTCGAGCCAACGAATGGCCTCGACCACGGTCTCCAAAGGAATCTCCGCCAGCTCCTCCGGAAGACCATCCGCCCCGAAGTAGGGAAGACTCAAGGCTACGTATCCGTTGGCGGCCAGAAGCGCCGCCAGCCCATCCGGGTAGCCGCCCTCCGACCCACCGAGGACCACGACCCCTCCGCCCGACGGTGACCGCGGCGCAAAGAGCCGTCCGTGGAAGTCGCGTTCTGCGATCTCCTCCATCGTGACGGTGGGATGAACGACGTGGCGGGTGACATCGAGGCCGTCTCGCACAGCGCCGTCGACCTCGAGGACGATGGTCGTCGGAATCTGGGTCAGGGTGCCGCTCGCGAACCGGCGACTCGCGTCTCCATCGCTCGGTAGGGCACGGTTGAACAGACCTGCCGGCACGGCTCCGGAATAGCTGCCCTCGACGGGGGTATCGAGGCTCGTGTTCACGACCCCCGAGGCGCCGACCCTGAACGTGGCCTGCGCGACCCATTCAACGTCCTGAGCGTCGGTGAACTCCACGCTCAGGGTCGCCATCGAGGCGGGCGGCAGGCCGCGAACCCGGATGGGGACGGACTGGTCGACCACGCTCTCGGGCGGGTACTCGATGCTCTGACCGGCTCCGGCCAACGGGATCGCCAGCGCGGGCACAAGGGCGAGTGCTGCCCGCCTCCTCCATGCGTTGGGACCCCGTTCCATGCCCGTTGGGACACGGCGATTCGGTGCCCGGTTGCAATGCTGGCCTAGCCGTAGATCGTGGGCGCGAGGTCAGCGATCCATCAGGATGAGGTTCGGATAGAGGACGGTCCCCTCGTCCCCCAGGGCCGTAGTCCGAGGTCGCGCACGGCGGTCGCATCCACAGCGTCCACCAAGCTCCCGAACTGCTCGGGCTCGAAGGCCGAGGCAGGTGAATTGGGAGAGGACCCTACCGTTCAAGGCGGCCATACCTGGCCAATACTTCCTGAAGTTCCCGGTGTGGCAACCCGTGCAACGTCCCGTTTGCTCCCTCCATGGAGCGACCAGCTACCAG